>NZ_JBEXTB010000010.1:128156-178964 GCF_040613915.1 Streptomyces sp. NPDC006193 | reverse complement strand
TCCCTTCGGTGTCTCCGACTCTATCAGATCTTTCCGATCCGATTTCCTCGGTGCTTTCCAGGTTCCCGCTTCCGCGTTTCCCTTTCCGGCGGTTCCGACTTTATCAGAAGTTTTCAGCCGGTCAGACCGGCCGCTCATTTCTGAGTAATCGGGGGATGCTTCTCGGATTCACCATTCACGGCTTCCGGAAGCGAGTAGATTTTATTGGCTGCCAACCGGAGTTGTCCAGTTCCAGGCAACTGTTTGAATCTACCTCCCCACTCCTTCCGTGTCAACGGCTGTCGCGGGGCGAAGAGGAGACTAGCAGCTCACGGGGGTCGAACGCACATCAGGCGGCCGTGGGCACGGAGGCGCTGCGGTCGGCCGCTTCCACGTCGCCTGTCTCGCCCGCGCGTGCCGCGCGGCCGCCGAGGACCCAGACGTAGGCGAGGAAGGCCAGCTCGGCCGCTGCCCCGATGCCGATGCGCGCCCAGGTGGGCAGGTCGGAGGGCGTGACGAAGCCTTCGACGGCACCGGAGACGAACAGGACGAGAGCCAGGCCGATCGCCATGCCCAGGGCGGCGCGTCCCTCCTCCGCGAGGGCGTCGCGCCGGGTGCGGGGGCCGGGGTCGATGAGGGTCCAGCCCAGGCGGAGTCCCGTGCCGGCCGCGACGAAGACCGCGGTCAGTTCCAGCAGACCGTGCGGGAGGACCAGTCCCAGGAAGGTGTCGAGGCGGCCCGCCGAGGACATCAGGCCGGCGCCGATGCCCAGGTTGAGCATGTTCTCGAACAGGATCCAGAGCACCGGCAGGCCCAGGAAGACGCCCAGCACCAGGCACATGGCCGCGGCCTGGGCGTTGTTCGTCCACACCTGCGCGGCGAAGGCGGCTGCCGGATGACTGGAGTAGTAGGTCTCGTACTCGCCGCCGGGGCGGGTCAGCTCGCGCAGCTGGCTGGGCGCCGCGATGGACGACTGGACCTCGGGATGGGCGCCGATCCACCAGCCCAGGAGGACGGCGACGGTCGTCGAGACGAGCGCCGTGGGGACCCACCAGCGGCGTGCGCGATAGACCGCCGCCGGGAAACCCCGGCCCAGGAAGCGCGTGACGTCACGCCATGAGGCGCGGCGGGTCCCGGTGACGGCGCTGCGCGCGCGTGCCACGAGCCGGCTGAGCCGGCCCGTCAGCTGCGGGTCGGGGGCGCTGGACCTGATGAGGGAGAGATGGGTGGCGGTGCGCTGGTAGAGCGCGACGAGTTCGTCCGCCTCGGCGCCGGTGAGACGGCGCCGGCGGCGGAGCAGGGCCTCGAGACGGTCCCACTCGGCCCGGTGCAGGGAGACGAAGACGTCGAGGTCCATCGGGTCTGCCTGCTCCTCGGCTGGTCGTCCACGGCTCACCGTGGCTGCTCGTGCTTACTGTCAGCTTGTCGCACTGCGGCGCGATGCGCCCACAGCTTGGCAGACTTGCGGTGCACGGGGCGGACCAGGAAGGGCGGCGAGCGTGAGTGAGCTGGTGACGGGCGAGGCGGTGGCGCTCGAACTGCGGCCCGCGAAGCTGCCGAGCAGGGCGCTGGCCGTGCTGCTCGACCTGGCGGTGGCCGTGGTGGCCTACCTCGTCGTGGTCCTGGTGCTGGTGGCGTCGACCGCTTCGCTGGACGAGGCCGCGCAGGTGGCGCTGTCGATCGCGGCGTTCCTTCTGGTGCTGGTCGGCGGTCCGGTCGCGGTGGAGACGCTCAGCCACGGGCGATCGCTCGGGAAGCTGGCGTTCGGTCTGCGGGTGGTGCGGGACGACGGCGGGCCGATCCGGTTCCGGCACGCGCTGGTGCGGGGCGCGGTCGGGGTGGTCGAGATCCTGATGACGTTCGGGGTGGTGGCCTGCATCGCCTCCCTGGTGTCGGCGCGTGGGCGGCGGCTCGGGGACGTGTTCGCGGGCACCCTGGTGGTGCGCGAGCGGATACCCGCCGGCCGGGCCGGTTCCGTGCCGCCTCCGCCTCCGTGGCTCGCGGGGCGGTTCGGCGCGCTGGACCTGTCGGCGGTCCCGGACGGGCTGTGGCTGGCCGTCCGGCAGTACCTGACGCGGATGCAGCAGCTCGATCCGGAGGTGTCGGCGGGCATGGCGCAGCGGCTCGCCACCGAACTGGCGGGGCGCACCGGTGCTCCGGCGCCGCGGGACCTGCCTCCGGCCGCGTTCCTGGCTGCCGTGGTGCACGAGCGGCAGTCACGCGAGGCCCGGCGGGTGTTCGGCGGCGGGCACGTCACGTCGGGCGCCCCTCAGCCGCCCGCGCCCGGCCGGTCTCCGGGCGTCCATGCGTCCCCGGGCCGGGACCGGCCCGCGGCGGCGTGGACGCAGGATTCCGGCCGGCCTGCCTTCGGGCAGGGCTCGGAGCAGCCGTCGCGGACGCCCCCACATCCGGCAGCGGTGCCGGCGGAGGAGCCGCGGGCGGGGCGTCCGGCCACCGGGTTCGCGCCGCCGGCGTAGGGGGCGGTGCGCACGGGCGGGGCACGCCGTGCCCGAGGCGGGCGGACGCCGTGTTCAGCCGAAGTCCGACGGCGGGGACTGGAGATCCTCCAGCTCGACGCCGGGCGCGGCCAGGACGATGTCGCCGGCGATGTGGACGGTGTGCCGTTCGCCCGTGTCCAGGGCTGTGACCTGGTACGTGTCCACGGTCAGCGGGCCGTTGTCAGTGGGGTGTGCTTCGCTGTCCACCAAGGCCCAGGACTGGTCCACGGTGCGGGGCGCGAGGACCGGGTCGGTGAAGGCCACGAGGCGTATGCGGGTGGCCGCGGAGGAGGGGGTGAGGCGCAGGAGCCGGGCGGTGGCGACGAGGAACGCGGGGGACGTGCCGGTGAAGGCGTGGGCGCGGACATTGCCCTCGGTGGCATGGGCGCCGGTGGAGTCGGTGCGGACCCAGGTGACGCCGTCCAGGGCGGCGCCGCGCACCTGCCAGCCGCCCGCGTGCAGTTCGAGGCGGATGGGGCGGCCGAGGTCGTCCAGGGCGAGGTCGACCGAGCCGAGGGGATCGCCGCCGGGGGTCGTGAGCCGGGAGACGTAGCGCCAGCCGGACGGGCCGGGGGCGCACTGGAAGTGTTCTTCGGCGAGGGGGGTGTGGTCGTGCGGGTCGTGGAGCGAATAGCGGCCGCGGGGCATCGGGGTCCTGGGTGTCGACGGGCCGGCCGGCGGTGGGCGACGGGGCAGGCCCCCGGCACGGGGGTGCGGGGGCCTGCCTCGGAGGATCTGGTGCCGGGGAGGTGTGCCGGCGCGTCCGGCGCACCTCCCCGGCGGGCCGGGCTAGGGGTTCACCGGATCAGTAGCGGTAGTGGTCCGGCTTGTACGGTCCGTCGACGTCCACGCCGATGTACGCGGCCTGCTCCGGGCGCAGTTTGGTGAGCTTCACGCCGAGCGCGTCCAGGTGGAGGCGGGCGACCTTCTCGTCCAGGTGCTTGGGCAGCACGTAGACGCCGATCGGGTACTCGTCGGGCTTGGTGAACAGCTCGATCTGGGCCAGGGTCTGGTCCGCGAAGGAGTTGGACATCACGAACGACGGGTGGCCGGTGGCGTTGCCCAGGTTCAGCAGGCGGCCCTCGGACAGCACGATGATCTTCTTGCCGTCCGGGAAGGTCCAGGTGTGGACCTGCGGCTTGACCTCGTCCTTGACGATGCCGGGGATCTTCGCGAGGCCGGCCATGTCGATCTCGTTGTCGAAGTGGCCGATGTTGCCGACGATCGCCTGGTGCTTCATCTTCGCCATGTCCGACGCGAGGATGATGTCCTTGTTGCCGGTCGTGGTGATGAAGATGTCGGCGGTCTCGACGACCTCGTCCAGGGTGGTGACCTGGTAGCCGTCCATCGCCGCCTGAAGGGCGCAGATCGGGTCGATCTCGGTGATGATCACGCGGGCGCCCTGGCCGCGCAGGGCCTCGGCGCAGCCCTTGCCCACGTCGCCGTAGCCGCAGACGACGGCGGTCTTGCCGCCGATCAGGACGTCGGTGGCGCGGTTGATGCCGTCGACCAGGGAGTGACGGCAGCCGTACTTGTTGTCGAACTTCGACTTGGTGACGGAGTCGTTGACGTTGATCGCCGGGAAGAGGAGGGAGCCCTCGCGCTGCATCTCGTACAGGCGGTGGACGCCGGTGGTGGTCTCCTCGGTGACGCCGCGGATCTCGGAGGCCAGCTGGGTCCACTTCTGGGGGTTCTCGCCCAGGGTGCGGTGCAGCAGCTGGAGGATGACGCGGTGCTCGTCGGACTCGGCGGTGTCCGTGGCGGGGACCTCACCGGCCTTCTCGTACTCGACGCCCTTGTGGACGAGGAGGGTGGCGTCGCCGCCGTCGTCCAGGATCATGTTCGGGCCGCCGGTGGGGCTGTCCGGCCAGGTCAGCGCCTGCTCGGTGCACCACCAGTACTCCTCCAGGGTCTCGCCCTTCCAGGCGAAGACCGGGACGCCCTGCGGGTTCTCGGGCGTGCCGTTCGGGCCGACGGCGACGGCGGCGGCCGCGTGGTCCTGGGTGGAGAAGATGTTGCAGGAGGCCCAGCGGACCCGGGCGCCGAGGGCGACCAGGGTCTCGATGAGCACGGCGGTCTGCACGGTCATGTGCAGGGAGCCGGTGATGCGGGCGCCGGCGAGCGGCTGGGCGTCGGCGTACTCCTTGCGGATCGCCATCAGGCCGGGCATCTCGTGCTCGGCGAGGCTGATCTCCTTGCGGCCGAACTCGGCCAGCGAGAGGTCGGCGACCTTGAAGTCCTGTCGGTTGTCGACAGTCGTCATGCGAGCTGCTCCTCGGGGTTGGGTCGAGGTGGGTACGGCTGGTCTGCGCGGCGGCGGACACAGGGGTGCCCGAGAAGAGGACACAGGCATGCCCACGTACGCGCAGCGCAGTCCGTCGGAGGCCCTCTCTCCCTCGGCCGGTCCGCACGGGACCGCCCGACCGCCATCAGCAGCGACGTCTGGCTCCGTCCCAAGCTACACCGGTCGACCCGGTCGGCCCCAGTCCGCCTGCACGCCCTGCCGCCCGACGGGGACCCGGACGCACCGCGTCCGGGGTGCGCACGGCGCCGCCGTCCTCCGCGGGTCGCAGGGCCCACGGGGGGGGCGGATCGGCCGGGACCCGCAGGAGCGGGGCGTCGCGGTCGCGCGGCCCCGTGGGGGGCCGCCGGTGCGCCGAGGGAGCTCAGTGACCTGCCGCGTGCGGGTTCGGTCCGCCCGGGGTGGCCTCCGGGTCCGCGCCCTTGGCGGCCTCGGCCTCGCTGTAGATGTCGGGTTCCAGGTAGATGACGCGGGCGATCGGCACGGCGGTGCGGATGCGGTGCTCCGCGGCGTTTATGGCGTGCGCGATCTCGGCGGCCGTGTCGTCGTGCCGGACGGCGATCTTGGCGGCGACCAGCAGCTCCTCCGGGCCGAGGTGCAGCGTGCGCATGTGGATGATGCCGGTGACCGTGTCGCCGTCGACGGTCGCGGCCTCGATCTTCCTGACGTCCTCGACGCCAGCGGACTCACCGAGCAGCAGCGACTTGGTCTCGGCCGCCAGGACGAGGGCGATGAGGACGAGGAGCACACCGATGCAGACGGTGCCGATGCCGTCCCACACGCCGTCGCCGGTGAGCAGGGCGAGGCCGACGCCGCCGAGGGCGAGCACCAGACCGATGAGCGCGCCGAAGTCCTCCAGCAGGACGACGGGCAGCTCGGGTGCCTTGGCGCGGCGGATGAAGTCCTTCCAGGAGAGCGTGCCGCGCGTCTCGTTGGACTCCTTGATGGCCGTGCGGAAGGAGAAGCCCTCGGCGATGATCGCGAACACGAGGACGCCCACCGGCCAGTACCAGTGCTCCAGTTCGTGCGGGTGGCGGATCTTCTCGTAGCCCTCGTAGACGGCGAACATGCCGCCGACCGAGAACAGCACGATCGAGACGAGGAAGGCGTAGATGAACCGCTCGCGGCCGTAGCCGAAGGGGTGCTGCGGGGTGGCCTCGCGCTGCGCCTTCTTGCCGCCGACGAGCAGCAGGAACTGGTTGCCGGAGTCGGCGAGCGAGTGGACGCCCTCGGCGAGCATCGAGGAGGACCCGCTGAACGCGAACGCCACGAACTTCGATGCCGCGATCGCGAGGTTGGCGCCGAGTGCCGCCACGATCGCCCTGGTACCGCCTGACGCGCTCATGTGTCCGCGTTGTCCCTTCGCCTCTGTCGCCCTCGTGCGTCCACGCCCCTCCGGGCGTGTGCCCGGCTTTGCCCGGCCTTTGCCGGTGGGTCATTCTTGCAGCCTGACCGGGGCCCGCTGTCTCAGGTATCCACAACCGCGGTCATACGATCACCGTGGCGCGGAAGAGGGTGCCGGCGCCCGAGATCTCCGCCTTCTCGCCGGCCGGGACGAACACCGATCGCCCGGGGCCGAGTCCGTGCTCCCCGACGCGGACGGAGCCGGCCGTGCAGAGCAGGATCTGCGGGGTGTCGCGGGTGATGTCGTGGGCGCCACCGCCCTCGGGGAGCACGTACCGGGAGAGGCGGAACTCCTCGATCGGCGTCGGGTAGACCTCCTCGCCGTCCGGGGAGGCCTCGGGGCGCAGGACGCCCGGGTCGCTCGGCTCGAAGCGGACGATCCGCAGCAGTTCGGGGACGTCGACGTGCTTGGGGGTCAGGCCGCAGCGCAGCACGTTGTCGGAGTTGGCCATGATCTCGACGCCGAGGCCGCTGAGGTAGGCGTGCGGAACGCCGGCGCCGAGGAACAGGGCCTCGCCGGGCTGCAGGCGGACGTGGTTGAGGAGCATGGCCGCGAGGACGCCGGGGTCGCCCGGGTAGTGGTGGGCGATGTCGGCGTAGGGGGCGTAGGCGCCGCCGAGACGGGTGCAGGCGGCGGCGGCCTCGGCGACCGTGCGGGCCGTCTCCTCCGGGTCGGCGCCGAGGATCGCGGTGAGGACCTCCCGCAGGGCCGCGTCCTCGGGGCGGGCGCGCAGCAGGTCGGCGTACGGCTTGAGGGAGCCGACGCCGAGCCCGTCGAACAGGCCGGCGGCCTCCACGGGGTCGCGGAAGCCGCACAGGCCGTCGAACTCGGTGAGCGCGCAGATCAGTTCGGGCTTGTGGTTGGGGTCCTTGTAGTTGCGGTGCGGGGCGTCGAGCGGGATGCCGCGGCGCTCCTCGTCGGCGTGACCCGCCCTGGCCTGCTCCAGGTTCGGGTGGACCTGGAGGGACAGGGGCGCGCCGGCGGCGAGGAGCTTGAGCAGGAACGGCAGGCGGGGGCCGAACCTGGCGACCGCGCGGGCGCCGAGTTCCCGCTCCGGGTCGGCGTCGATGACCTCGACGAGCGTGCCGCGCGGGGTGCGCGAGGGGGCGCCCGGGTGCGCGCCCATCCACATCTCCGCCTGGGGTTCGCCGGTCGGCTCGACGCCGAGGAGGTGGGGGATGGCGGTCGGGGACCCCCAGGCGTAGGGGCGGACGGCGTTGTCGAGGCGATCCATGTGTCTTCTCTGTCTTTCGTGCGTACGCGGCTCGCCGGCCCCGGTGGCGCTGCCCGTCCCGGAGCCGGTGGCGGGCGCGGGATGTCCGGCCCGGAGAAGGATCAGGCGCCGGAAGCGAGCGCCAGGTAAACGGCGGCGAAATCCGTGACGGCGATCAGTTCCGCGAGGGTCTCGAGTTCGCCGCCCTCCTCCGGCTCGAGTTCGCTGACGGGCGTGTCGTGGCTGAGGGCCACGTCACGGGCGGCGGGCGCGGCGGTGAGCCCGCTGATCGGGCGGTCGCGGAGCAGCACCACCCGCGCGTGCAGCGCGGGCGGCTCCTCGACGCGGTCGCGGAAGAAGTCGTCCGGGTCGGCGCTGGCGGCCAGCGGGCCGGCCAGCAGGGCGCTGTGCGCGGCGAGCGCCTCGGGCAGTTCGGCGACGAGGGCGGGGCGGCCGGCGAGCTCGGCGAGGGCGGCGGCGAACCGGCGGCCCGCGGGACCGGCCGAGGTGCCCTCCGTCCACACCATGGGCAGCGCGTCGGCGAGTTCCGCGGCGAGGGTCTTGGCCGGGTTGCCGTAGGTCGCGATGGCGGGGCCGCACCGTTGCGCCACCCGGTCGAGGCGGTCGGCGACCCTCTCCAGGGCGTCCGGCCCGGCGCCCAGCAGGCCGATGCGGTCCAGGAGCGCCAGCAGGGGTGTCAGCAGGGCCCACAGGACGCCCGGCGAGGACGCGGCGAGCGGTTCCTCCTGGTCGTACGGTGCGGTCGCCATCGGCAGGAACAGGCCGTGCGCGCCGGCGACCGCCTCGGCGAGGGGGGTGTCCGACGGGGCCACGGCGGCCACCGAGCAGCCGCGGCGGTAGGCCTGCTCGGCGAGTTGGGAGAGGCTCGGTTCGGTGCCGTCGGGGGTGGCGATCAGCAGCAGGTCCACGGAACCGGCCCAGCCCGGCAGTTCCCAGCGCAGGGCGCCCGCGGCCGGGGCGACGCCGCTGGGGGCGAGCCGGACGACGGGGCTGCCGGGGCCGGCCAGCGTGCCGAGGAGGTCGGCAGTGTGGGTGGCGGCGGCGCCCGGGCCGGCGATCAGGACGGCGCGCGGGCGGCCGTCGGGTTTCAGCTCGGCGACGCCGGCCTCGGCGGCGTGCCGGGCGGCGGTGCGGACGCGGGCGCCGGCTTCCGCCGCGCCGCGCAGCAGGCCGCGGCGGTCGGCCTCGGCGAGGCCCTCCGGGCTGTCGAGCAGCGATTCGTCCAGCATGGGCGGTTGCCTCCGATCGCCGGGCCCCGAGCGGAGCCCTTGCGGGTTGTCGCGGGGCGCCTTGTCGCCACGCGGTCCTGCGACGGACGCGGTCCCTGCCGGCACGGTCGTGCGCCGGCACGGTTCTGCGTCACGACGCGTTCCCCCCGACGGGCGCGGGTCCCGCTTCTCGCGGTGCGGCCCTCACGTTGCGGTGCGGCCCTCACGGGCACGGTCTGAGCGGGCACGGTCCTGAGCGGGCGCGGTCCTGAGCGGGCACGGTCTGAGCGGGCCCGGTCCTGTCGGCGGGCTCGGTCCGCGCCGGGTGACGGGGGGAGGGCCCTCGTCACTCGGGGCGGCGGGCCTCGTCGATCAGCAGGACCGGGATGCCGTCGCGGACGGGGTAGGCGAGGCCGCAGTCCTGGCCGGTGCAGACCAGCTCGGTGTCCTGCTCCTTCAGCGGGGCGCGGCAGGCCGGGCAGGCGAGGATCTCCAGGAGGCCGGCTTCGAGCGGCATGGGGTGTCCCTTCGGGAGCGTGTGTCTGCGGATGGCCCGGTCAGCGTACCGCTGCCGGGCGGCCCGCCGCGGGCCGCGGGACGGGCCGCCCAGGCGGCCAGGGGCCGCCGCCGCGGATCGGGGCGCGGCTGTCAGCCCCGGATGATCGCCAGCGCCTCGTCGCGCACCTTCGCCATCGTCGCCTCGTCCTTCGCCTCGGCGTTCAGCCTGAGCAGCGGTTCGGTGTTGGACGGGCGCACGTTGAACCACCAGTCGGCCCCGGCGACCGTGAGGCCGTCGAGCTCGTCCAGGGTGACGCCGGCGCGGCCCTCGTACGCGGCGCGGATCGCGGCGAGGCGGGCGGTCTGGTCGGCGACCGTGGAGTTGATCTCGCCGGAGCCCGCGTACCGGTCGTACCGGGCCACCAGGGCGGACAGCGGGCCCTCCTGACCGCCGAGGGCGGCGAGGACGTGCAGCGCGGCCAGCATGCCCGTGTCGGCGTTCCAGAAGTCCTTGAAGTAGTAGTGGGCCGAGTGCTCGCCGCCGAAGATCGCACCGGTGCGGGCCATCTCCGCCTTGATGAAGGAGTGGCCGACGCGGGTGCGGACCGGGGTGCCGCCGTTCTCCCGCACGACCTCCGGCACCGTGCGGGACGTGATCAGGTTGTGGATGACCGTGCCCTGGCCGCCGTTGCGGGCCAGTTCGCGGGCGGCGACCAGCGCGGTGACCGCGGAGGGGGAGACCGGGTCGCCGTTCTCGTCGACGACGAAGCAGCGGTCCGCGTCGCCGTCGAAGGCGATGCCGAGGTCGGCGCCCTCCGCCGGGACCCGCTTGCGCAGGTCCACGAGGTTGGCCGGGTCCAGCGGGTTGGCCTCGTGGTTCGGGAAGGTGCCGTCCAGCTCGAAGTACATCGGGACGAGGGTCAGGGGCAGGCCGGCGAAGACCGAGGGGACCGTGTGTCCGCCCATGCCGTTGCCCGCGTCGACCACGACCTTCAGGGGGCGGATGGAGGTCAGGTCGACCAGGGAGCGCAGGTGCGCCGCGTACTCCTGGAGCGTCTCGCGCGTGCGGAGGGTTCCCGGCCGGGCCACGGGTTCCGGCGCGCCCTGCCGCAGCCAGCGCTCGGCCAGCTCGCGGATCCGGGCGAGGCCGGTGTCCTGGCCGACGGGGGCGGCGCCCGCGCGGCACATCTTGATGCCGTTGTACCGGGCCGGGTTGTGGGAGGCGGTGAACATCGCGCCCGGCAGGTCCAGCGCGCCCGAGGCGTAGTACAGCTGGTCCGTGGAGCACAGGCCGATCTCGGTGACGTCCGCGCCGCGGTCCGCCGCGCCGCGCGCGAAGGCGCGCGCCAGACCGGGGGACGAGGGCCGCATGTCGTGGCCGACGACGACGGCCGCCGCCTCCGTCACCTCCGCGAAGGCGGCGCCGAACAGCGCGGCCAGTGACTCGTCCCACTGGTCCGGCACCACTCCGCGTACGTCGTACGCCTTCACGATCTGCGACAGATCAGCAGTCACGGCCAGCCTTCCTGAAGTCCTGTGGGTGCCCACAAACTACCCGTACGGGATGATCGGGAGGCGTGCGGACACCCGGTGGACGCCGGCGCGGGCCGCGGCCGCCGGTCGCGGCCGCCGGTCGCGGCCGCCGGTCGCGCGGAAGGCGAATCGTCACGCCTGGCGGCGCGGGACGGCGCTCAGTTGTCCGGGGAGCGCAGCACCCTGAGGTGACCGCGGCGGGCGACCTCCATGGGGTCCACCGCGCGGGCTCCGCCGCCGGCCGCCCCGGCCGCGCGCTGCTGCGGGCGGGCCGCCTCGCGCACGGCGTTGGCGAGCGCCTCCAGGTCGTCCCCGCTCGGCCGCGCGGGAGCGGAGCCGTCGAGGAGGCGGACGACCTCCCAGCCGCGCGGCGCGGTGAGGCGCTCGGAGTGCTCGGCGCACAGGTCGTAGCAGTGGGGTTCGGCGTAGGTGGCGAGCGGGCCGAGGACCGCGGTCGAGTCGGCGTAGACGTACGTCAGCGTCGCGACGGCGGGTCGGCCGCAGGCGGTGCGCGAACAGCGACGTACAGGGCTCACGACGTTGGACGGTACCGCACTCTTGAGCGGGCCGCGACGACTCTCCATCAGGTCACTCCACCGTGTCGTGCTGTGAAACGCCCCACACACCCTTTCGGGGGGACCGCGTTGACCTGCATGGACGGCGTTCCGGCGCGTTCCGGGGCGGAACGCGTCCGGTCATGAGTCGGTACAAACACCATCAATTGCCTTGAGTTCGGCGGTCTCGGAGGGTTACGGAAACGAGTCCTACCTTGGCTGGAACGTTCATCCTGAGACAAGGGGCGGTCGCAGCCGGTTGCCGCGCGGATACGCACGGGCGCGGGGCCCGGGGACTACGCTTCACCAGTGATGGACAACCGTGTACCGCCCCGTGCCGCCGGCCCCGGGCCCCGTCGCCGTGATCGTCACGGGCGGGGCATGCGCGGGCCGATCGCACCGCCGCAGGTGCCGCTCGCGGCCAGTCGCGCCGAGGTGTTCGCGGACCTGGTGCAGGACTCCGTGGACCGCCTGGAGCGACGGTGGCCGCAGCTCGCCGACATCGACTTCCTCGTGCTGGAGGTGCCTCCGCTGCAGGGGCGCGGCGAGCGGGCCGCGTGGAGCGACGAGGCCGTGCCGCTCGGCGGGACCGTGCCCGCGCGGGACGGGCGGCGGGCCCGGGTGGTCGTGTACCGGCGGCCGGTGGAGATCCGCACCAAGGGGCGGGACGAGCGGGCCGCGCTGGTGCACGAGGTCGTGGTGGAGCAGGTCGCCGAGCTCCTCGGGCTGACGCCGGAGACGGTGGACCCGCGGTACGGGGAGGACTAGCGGGGCGCGCAGGCGCGCCCCGCCTCCGCTACTTCAGCAGTACCGAGAGGTCCTCGTCCGCTTCCGGGACCGCCACCGTCCCGTGGTCGTCCGGCAGGGTCTGGACGGTGAAGCCGGGGACGCCCGCCTCGGTGGCCGCGAGGGTGCGGGAGCCGTAGACGGGGCCGCCGGAGACGTGTTCCACCGTGAGGGCGTATGTGCCCTTCAGGCCCGCCGGGACCGGGACGGCGATGTTCCGGGTGGTGCCGGACCGGACGGTGTAGGTCCGGGTCGCCGGGGTCCCGCCCGCGCTGCCGGCGGAGGCGGTGACCTTGACCGTGGCCGTGGCGGTGGGGGCCGTCAGGGCGAGCGTCGTGCCCTTCGCCTCGTTGCCGGCCGAGGTCGCGCGCGTGCCGACGGGGGCGGTGGCCGGGATGAACGCCGTCTCCTTCGCGTCGCCCTTGCCGCGGACGACCTGGAGGGCCGCGACGACCGGGACCGCCCGGTCGGCGGGGGTCAGGACCAGGGAGCCGGCCTCCCCGCGGGTGACGTCGCCCAGGTCGACCGCCGTGGTCATACCGGACTTGACGTGCACGGTCTCGTTGCCGGCCGGGGTGATCGGGCCGTCGGGCGAGGCCAGGCGGACGGTGAGGTCGGCGTCGTCGTCGCCGGGGGCGAAGGCGATCAGGCGGACGTCGGAGGCGTCCTCGGGGATGCCGGGCAGGACCAGGCTGCCGGCCGGGTCGGCGGCCGCGGCCAGCCAGTCGCCGCCCTCCTCGGCGTCCAGGGCCTGCACGGCCGCGCCGACCCGCCCGCTGCGCACGCTGACGTGCACGGTCAGGTCGGCCTGGCGCGCGTCGGTGAGCGTGGAGAGCAGGACCGGCTCGCTCGTGTGCGGCTTGACGGTGAGGTTCTCGCCCAGCGGGGACTCGACGGCGCCGTCCTTGCCGTACAGCTCGACGTCGACGACGGCGGCGGAGTCGTCCGGGTTGGTCAGGTGCACGTAGTCGGTGCGGCCGCTCGCCGTGGAGGCGCCCGGGAACCAGAACTCGGTGTCCGCGCCGGTGCAGGTGACGCCCTGGAGACCGCGGCCGGTGCCGACGGCCACCTCGGTGGTCTCCTGGACGGTCCAGCCGGACGCGAACCTGCCGTCGGCGGTGCCGATGAGCGCGGGGGCGTCGCCGCCGGAGGTGTCGCCGGTGGCCGGCCTGCCCGGCTCCTTCGGGGTGAGCACCGGCCGGGCGGGCTGGTCCGCGCCGCCCTTGCCGCCCGGTCGCACGGCGGCCGGCTGGAGCCGGGCGCCGCCGCCGGAGCCGGCGCCCTCGGTGACGGGCGTGAACGACGTGTACGTCGTGTCGGCGACGTCGGAGAGGCTCGGCGCCGGGCACAGCAGGCCGGTGCGCTCGACGGGCAGCCTGGCGGCCGTCCGGGGAGCGGCGGCGCCGGACGCGGACGGGGTGTCCAGCGCGGCGAACGCGGTGACGGCGGCCAGCGCGGCCGCGCCGGCGAACAGGGACAGGGTGGTGCGGTTCACTGCTGGCTCCCGTCGGGGCGCTCGCTGCCGGTGCCGTGGGGGTGCCCGTCCGGGTCGTAGCCCTGCCCGGCGGGGTCGTACGCCTGGTCGTAGCCCTGGGGCTGATAGGCCGCGGGGTCGTACGGCTGCTGCTGCTCGGCGGCGCCGCCGTAGGCGTACGGGTCGTACGGGGCCGTTCCGTACGGGTCGGCCTGGTACGTCTGCTGGTCGTAGCCCGCCGTCGGATAGGCGTCAGCGCCGTGGGCGCCGTACGCGGCGTCCGGGTAGGCGGCCGGCTCGTTCCCCCAGTCGTAGGAGGGCTGCCCGGGCACGGCGGCGGCCGGGGGCAGGTCCGCAGGCGGAGGTGTGCCGGGCGCCCCCTCCGCGGGCCGGTCGTCGCCCGGCTGCCCGCCGGCGTGGTGGTTCCAGGCGGGCTGCTCCCCGGCGGGCTGGTTCCAGGCGGGCTGCTCCCCGGTGGGCTGCTGCCCGGCGGGCTGTTCCTCGGCCCGGGCGCGCAGACGGCGGGCGCGGCGGCCCTCGCCGGCGGTGGCCTGGGCGGGCAGCGGCTGC
This sequence comes from Streptomyces sp. NPDC006193, assembly GCF_040613915.1. NCBI lineage: Bacteria > Bacillati > Actinomycetota > Actinomycetes > Kitasatosporales > Streptomycetaceae > Streptomyces > Streptomyces sp. NPDC006193. The sequence continues at coordinate 164,923 of NZ_JBEXTB010000010.1, read as the reverse complement.
TCCTCGGGCAGGTCGTCGTCGACGTCGCGGCGGCGGCCGGGCAGCGCGAGGACGACCAGGACGACGGCGAGCGCGCCCTGGGCCCACAGCCACGCGGTCCGGGCGGCCGGGGCGTCGTAGGTGACGTCCAGCCGGCCGCCGGCGGCCGGCAGCCGGAAGCCCTGGGCCCATCCGTCGACCGTGGTGCGCGGGAGCGGCTTGCCGTCCAGGGTGGCCGTCCAGCCGTCGGCGGCGCTGTCGGCCAGGCGCAGCACGCGGCCGTCCGGACCGGAGGGGATCGTGGTGTGGACCTCCACCGGCCCCGCGGCGACCGGCCGGGCCTCGCCCGCGCCGGCGGCGGGGACGACGGCCGCGCGGGCGACCTCCTGGTCGACCCGCCACAGGCCGTTGCCGCCCCGCCGGCTGAGCCGGCTCAGGCCCGGGGTGGCGTCGAGGACGCGGGCGACGTCGCGGGGCGCGCCCTTGTGGACGAGGACGTAGCGCACGGCGAAGCCGCCGAGTTCGCCTGCCTGGTCGGCGCCGGAGCCGGCGACGAGGTGGGCGACGACCTTGTCGAGGCGGGCGTTGCCGCCGCCGGCGGCGAGGAGTTCGGCGTCGCCCATGCGGGCACCGGAGCCGCGCACGAGGGTGTAGCGCACCCGCGCGGCCGAGTCGCTGTCCAGGACCAGGGTGCGGGCCTGGTCGCCGGTGCCCGCCTCCTCGGCGACGAACGCGGGCACCTGGGCCGGGTCGCGGCGCTCCAGGGGGCCGTCGGCGCCGCGGATCATCCAGCCGGCGGCGACGAGCAGCGGGCCCGCGGCCGAGGCGAAGGCGATCAGGGCGGCGACGGGCTGGCGCCAGCCGAAGCTCTGCTCGGCGACGCGGGCGCGGGCGCCGTCGGCGCCGAGGGCGGCGGCGGCCAGCAGGGCGAGGCCGTAGACGAGGGTGGCCGGTCCGGCCCAGGCGGACCGGTTGGACAGGACGGCGAAGACCAGACCGGTCAGCGCGACGGCCCACGCGGTACGGATGCCGAGCTGCCGCTCGGAGCGCAGCAGGGCGGCGAGGGCGGCGCACACGATGCCGGCGAGCATCAGGCCGTGCACGGTGCCGGGGCCGCCGGGGGCGGCGCCGAGCAGGTCGAGCGCGGAGGCGGCCGAGGGGCCGTACTCCAGTCCGGCCTCCTGGAAGAAGCCGGTCGGCAGCAGGCTCAGCGACCAGGGGGCGAGGACCAGCAGCGGGGTGCCCAGCTGGGCGAGGAAGCGCAGGCCGTGGGCGACGGGGTCGCTGCGGCGCAGCACGAGCACCCCGAGGCCGCAGAGCAGCGCGATGGGCCAGACGATCGGCGTGAAGGCGGTGGCGACGGTCAGCAGCAGCGCGTACGCCCAGGTGGCGCGCCAGCTGCCGCGGGTTGCGGAGCGGCCGGCGAGGCCGCTCGCGGCGGTGCCCGCGCGGGCGAGGAGCGGCAGCAGGACGGCAAGGACAGCGGTGCCGATGCGGCCGCCGGCCAGGGCGCCGGTGGTGGCGGGCAGGAAGGCGTAGGCGGTGGCCGCCCAGGCGCGCAGCAGCCGGGAGGTGACGAGGGGCCGGGAGGCGAAGTAGGCGGTGAGACCGGCGAGCGGCACGGAGCCGACCAGCAGGACGGTGACGGCGAGGCCGGCGGAGCCGAACAGCAGCGAGCCGAGGGTGGCGACGATCGCCAGGTAGGGCGGCGCGGACGCGGTGCCGCCGGCGCCGACCGGGTGCCAGGCGTCCAGGTAGCGGGACCACAGGTCGCCGGCGCCGGCCGGGGCGGGCAGCAGGGCGCCGCCGGCGAGCGCGCCGCCGCCCAGCAGGGCGCGGCAGGCGGCGAGGGAGATGAGCAGCAGCGCGAGGAAGAGGACCGGGCCGGGCCTGCGGGCGATCCGCCTGAGCCGGGCGAACTGCTCGACCTCCAGGAAGTCGGCGTCGTCGCCGCCGGGCCCGGACTCCACGGCGCCGCCGTGCCGGCCGGCGGAGGTGTCGATGTCGGAGCCGCTGGTGAAGTTGCCGGCGATCTGTTCCACGGTGGCCCGGACGGTGGCGCCCGGCGGCGGGAACAGCGGGCGCAGTTCGCTCCTGTCGATCCGCGCGGGGCCGCGGCGGCGCCGGCCGGCGATGATCCGCTCCGGCCGCAGCAGGGTGCTCAGCAGGCCGCGGATCTCGTCGACGGCCTGGCCGGGGACCTTGCCGACGAGGTAGGCGAGGGTGCGCAGGACGGTGCCGACGACGAGCCGCAGCAGCACCCAGGGCAGCGCTGCCGTACGGGTGTTGACGAGCAGCGTGTAGACGGCGCCGGCCTTGTCGACCTTGTGCGGGGAGGCCGCGGTGCGGCCCGCGCAGTCGACCGTGCGGCGCTCGCGGGAGGCGGCCTCGGCGTGCCGGACGACCGCGTCGGGGGCGACGAGGACGCGGTGGCCGGCGGTGTGGGCGCGCCAGCACAGGTCGACGTCGTCGCGCATGAGGGGCAGCCGGCGGTCGAAGCCGCCGAGCTGTTCGAAGACGTCGCGGCGGACGAGCATGCCGGCGGTGGAGACGGCCAGCACGCTGCGGACGTGGTCGTGCTGGCCCTGGTCCTGTTCGCGGCGGTCCAGGCCGGTCCAGCGGCGGCCGGAGTTGGCGATGGAGACGCCGACCTCCAGCAGCTGCCGGCGGTCGTACCAGCCGCGCAGCTTGGGGCCGACGACCGCGACGTCGTTCCGGCCGAGCTGGAGTTCGTTGTCGGCGACCCGGAGCAGCTGGGCGAGGGCGTCGGGTTCGGGGGCGCAGTCGTCGTGCAGCAGCCAGAGCCACTGGACGGGCTCCCCGTGCGGCAGTTCGGGGAGGTCGTAGGCGTCGTCGCGCCAGCTGCGGGTGTCGGGGTCCCAGCCGCTGGGGCGTCTGAGGTACGGCAGGTCGTCCGGGGTGAGGAGGGGCGCGGTGCGGCTCGCCTCCTCGACGGCCTGGCCGAACCCGGTGCGGCGGGCGAGGTGCAGCACGTTGGCGTCGCCGAGGGCGTCGGTGAGCAGCTCGGCGGAGCCGTCCGCGCTGCCGGTGTCGGCGGCCACGGCGTACTGGACGGGGCGCTCCTGGCCGAGCAGCCCGGCGAGCGCGTCGGGCAGCCAGCGGGCGCCGTCGTGCGAGACGAGGACCGCGGTCACCACATGGCGCGGGAACTCGGGCGGGCGGGAGGGGGTGGACACGGCGGTGGCAGCGCCGTGTCGGGCTGCCCCATGGCTGTGCACGGACATCGAGGTACGGGCCCCGGTTCGATGGACTGCGGTGGACGCCTGTGCCTCTTCGTGCGTCGAGGGGGCAGCGGGGCGTCTCGGACGAGCGACCACACTATCGGCAGTCCGACGGGGGCGGTGCGCAGCGCTTCGGCGTACGGCGGCGGCCGGGTCCCGGCGGACGGCGACGGCCCGCCGCCTGTGGACTCCCCGGCCGCGACGGGCCGTTCGTGACGTTCCCGTGGGCAGGCGCGTGCGAGGGCGTGCGCCGAGGCGGGCGCCTCAGACGGCCGCCTTCTTGAGCCGGCGGCGCTCCCGCTCGGACAGACCGCCCCAGATGCCGAAGCGTTCGTCGTTGGCCAGGGCGTACTCGAGGCACTCGGAGCGGACCTCGCAGGCGAGGCAGACCTTCTTGGCCTCTCTGGTGGAGCCGCCCTTCTCGGGGAAGAAGGACTCGGGATCGGTCTGGGCGCACAGCGCGCGCTCCTGCCAGCCGAGTTCCTCGTCCGCGTCGTCGACCAGCAGTTGCTGCACCAGCTCGGTCATGTGCGCCCCTCGTCTGTCTTCGCGTCCCGTGCGTACGCCGTCACCGATCCCGGCTGAACGACACGAGTGAAATTACAAGTGTGCTGCTCCGGGCGAGTCAAGCCGAGATCTGCTATTGGGCCCGTTATTCACTCTGCGGAACCAAGGCCGTGCGGAAAGTGTTCAAATCGCCATAAACCTTGACACGCAGAGACGGGACCCGCGAGGCGGCCGCGCCGCGTACAGATCTCTGTACGGACAAGGACGCCTCCGTGTTCGACCGCGTTCCGCGGGGCTCGAGCGCTCGGATGTGCCCCATGTGTCCCGACACCCCGGAGAACAAACCTTTCACCTGCCAGGTGAACCGGATGAGGTGAAACATGTCCCACAGGACGGGCGTCGAGTTGACACTGCGGGTGTGAACCGGTGTCCTAGTGGGCATGTTCGCGAACTTGGCGCTCACCTCGACCCGCACCGCCGGGTCCCTCGGTGCCGCCCGCGCGCGCTGTAGCTGTTGTCGCTGTTCCAGCTGTTGAGCCAGCCCGCTCCAGCTGTTCTCCGAGCCCATCCCGGCTCGTTCGCGTACCCCCGCTCCGCGCATCCCTTCCCGGAGCACCCCGCCCGCCCGCGATCCGGGCGGACCGCACGCGCCGCCCCCAGCTCCAGCCCCCCACTCTTCCGCCGAGGACCACCGCACCCGATGAACAGCGACAACGACCTCCAGATCGCCGGCGACCTCCTCGAAGTCCCGCACCTGCTCCAGCCGCCGCGCGAGCACCCGGCCACCGTCGCCGAGTTCGTGGGGCTCGCCCGCTCCATCGCCGCCGACCGCGCCCGGTGGGCCCCGCTCGTCCGCTACGACGCCACCACCCGCTGGTACCACCGGCTGCGCAAGGGCCCCGGCTACGAGGTGTGGCTGCTGTCCTGGGTGCCCGGGCAGAGCAGCGGGCCGCACGACCACGGCCGCTCCTCCGGCGTCCTCACCGTCCTGGAGGGCACCCTCACCGAGCACACCGGGCGCGGCACCCGCACGCTGACGGCGGGCCCGGCGGGAGTGCCCCCGCTCGGGGGACGCCGTGAGTGGGAGAGGGTGTTCGCGCCGGGCTACGTCCACGAGGTCGTCAACGACACCCTGGAGCCGGCCGTCAGCCTGCACGTGTACTTCCCCGGCCTGACCGAGATGCCGATGCACACGTCCCCGCACTGCGAGGCGCGTCCGGTGACTGCCTGACGCACTGTCGCACCCGCCTGCAAGACTTGCCCCATGCGCATTGTGGTTCTGGCAGGCGGCATCGGCGGTGCCCGTTTCCTGCGCGGTCTGAAGCGGGCCGTGCCGGACGCGGACGTCACGGTCATCGGCAACACCGGCGACGACATCCACCTCTTCGGGTTGAAGGTCTGCCCGGACCTGGACACGGTGATGTACACGCTGGGCGGCGGCATCAACGAGGAGCAGGGCTGGGGGCGGGCCGACGAGACCTTCCACCTCAAGGAGGAACTGGCGGCCTACGGCGTCGGGCCCGGCTGGTTCGGGCTGGGCGACCGGGACTTCGCCACGCACATCGTCCGCACCCAGATGCTCGGCGCCGGCTATCCGCTGAGCGCGGTCACCGAGGCGCTGTGCCAGCGCTGGCAGCCGGGCGTGAAACTGATCCCGATGACCGACGACCGCGTCGAGACGCACGTGGCCGTGGAGATCGACGGCGAACGCAGGGCCATCCACTTCCAGGAGTACTGGGTGCGGCTGCGCGCCTCCGTCCCCGCCGAGGCCGTGGTCCCGGTCGGCGCCGAACAGGCCAAGCCGGCCCCGGGCGTCCTGGAGGCCGTCGCCGCGGCGGACGTCATCCTCTTCCCGCCGTCCAACCCGGTCGTCTCCATCGGCACGATCCTCGCCGTGCCCGGCATCCGCGGGGCCATCGCCGACGCCGGCGTGCCCGTGGTCGGCCTCTCCCCCATCGTCGGCGACGCGCCCGTGCGCGGGATGGCCGACAAGGTGCTCGCCGCGGTCGGCGTGGAGTCCACGGCCGCCGCGGTCGCCGAGCACTACGGCTCCGGGCTGCTGGACGGCTGGCTGGTGGACACCGTCGACGCGGGCGCGGTCGGGCGGGTCGAGGCGGACGGCATCCGCTGCCGGGCCGTGCCGCTGATGATGACCGACGTGGACGCGGCCGCACGGATGGCGCGGGAGGCACTGGCCCTGGCCGAGGAGGTGCGCGGAGCATGAGCGGGCAGCGCCCGGAGTACACGGTCTGGGCCCCGCCGGGCATCCCCGAGGTGCAGCCGGGCGACGACCTCGCCAAGCTGATCGCCGCGGCCGAACCGGGTCTGGCCGACGGGGACGTGCTGCTCGTCACCTCGAAGATCGTCTCCAAGGCGGAGGGCCGGATCGTGCGGGCCGCCGACCGCGAGGCCGCGATCGACGCCGAGACGGTCCGGGTCGTGGCCCGCCGCGGCCCGCTCCGCATCGTGGAGAACCGGCAGGGCCTGGTCATGGCCGCCGCCGGCGTCGACGCCTCCAACACCCCCGCCGGGACCGTGCTGCTGCTGCCCGAGGACCCCGACGCGTCCGCGCGGGCGATCCGCGCCGGTCTGCGCGACGTCCTCGGCGTCGACGTCGGGGTCGTCGTCACCGACACCTCCGGGCGCCCCTGGCGGGCCGGGCTCACCGACGTGGCGATCGGCGCCGCCGGCGTGCGCGTGCTGGACGACCTGCGCGGGGGCACGGACGCGTACGGCAACCCGCTCGCCGCGACCGTCGTCGCCACGGCCGACGAGCTGGCCGCCGCCGGTGACCTGGTCAAGGGCAAGGCGGCGGGCCGCCCGGTGGCCGTGGTGCGCGGGCTGCCCCACGTGGTGGACCACGAGGACGGCCAGGCCGGACAGAACGGACAGGACGGCGCGGGCGCGCGGGCGCTGGTGCGCGCCGCCCGCGACGACATGTTCCGGCTCGGCACCTCCGAGGCGGTCCGCGAGGCGGTGACCCAGCGGCGCACCGTCCGCGCCTTCACCGACGAGCCCGTCGACCCCGGCGCGGTGCGCCGCGCGGTGGCGGCGGCCGTCACCGCGCCCGCCCCGCACCACACCACCCCGTGGCGGTTCGTGCTGCTGGAGTCGGCGCGGTCCCGGACCCGGCTGCTCGACGCGATGCGGGACGCCTGGATCGCCGACCTGCGCCGGGACGGCAGGAGCGAGGAGTCCATCGCCCGGCGGATCCGCCGCGGCGACGTGCTCCGCAACGCCCCCTGCCTGGTCGTGCCGTGCCTCGTCATGGACGGCTCGCACACCTACGGGGACGCCCGGCGGGACGGCGCCGAGCGGGAGATGTTCGTCGTCGCCATGGGCGCGGGCGTGCAGAACCTGCTCGTGGCCTTGGCCGGGGAACGGCTGGGGTCGGCGTGGGTGTCGTCCACGATGTTCTGCCGGGACGTGGTGCGCGAGGTGCTGGAACTGCCCGCCGACTGGGACCCGATGGGCGCGGTGGCGGTCGGGCACCCGGCGGCGGAGCCCGGACCGCGGCCCGAGCGGGACGCGGAGGCGTTCATCGAGGTGCGGTGAGCGCCCCGGGCACCGCCTACTCTCTTAGGGCGGCCAGGACGGCCAGGACAGCCCCGGCACTCTAGGACCTCCCAGTGGCAGGACGTTTCCCCCAGCGGCCGACGCGGACGAGCGTGCGCGGCGGGCAGGCCGCCGTGCCCGCAGCGGCGGGGATACCGCGGCAGGCGGCCGCACCCCCGCGGGTGCGGCGCTGGACGCCGGACGGGCCGCTCGACCTCGGGCTGGTCCTCGGGCCGCTGCGGCGCGGGCCCGCCGACCCGACGTTCCGGGCCACGGCCGACGGCTCCGTGTGGCGGGCCACCCGCACCCCCGCCGGACCCGGGACGCTGCGGGTGCGCGCGTACGGCGGTGAGGTGCTCGGCGAGGCGTGGGGGCCGGGGGCCGAGTGGCTGCTGGAACAGCTGCCGGAACTCCTCGGCGCCGCGGACGACCCCGCGGCGTTCGTGCCCCGGCACCGGATCGTGGCGCTGGCGCGGCACCGGCGGCCCGGGCTGCGGCTGACCCGGACCGGGCTGGTGCTCGAGTCGCTGATCCCGTCGGTGCTGGAGCAGAAGGTCACCACCGACGAGGCGTACCGGGCCTGGCGGCTGCTCGTACGGAGGTTCGGGGAGCCGGCGCCGGGGCCCGCGGGGGCGGGGGAACGGCCGATGTTCGTGATGCCGGCGCCGCGGACCTGGGCGCTGATCCCGTCCTGGGAGTGGCACCGGGCCGGGGTCGACGACAAACGGGCGTCCACCGTGCTGCGCGCCGTGCGGGTCGCCGCGCGGCTGGAGCAGGCGGTGGACATGCCGGCGGAGGCGGCCCGGGCGCGGCTGGAGGTGGTGCCGGGGGTGGGGCCGTGGACGTCGGCGGAGGTGGTGCAGCGCAGCCACGGGGCGGCGGACGCCGTGACGGTGGGGGACCTGCATCTGCCGGGCATCGTGGGCTGGGCGCTGGCCGGGGACCGGGACGCGGACGACTCCGTGATGCTGCGGCTGCTGGAGCCGTATGCCGGGCAGCGGCATCGGGCGGTGCGGCTGATCCTGCTGAGCGGGTGCGTGCCGGGGCGGCGGGCGCCGAAGATGCGCCGGGTGGACATCGGGGCGCTGTGACGTGGGCGGGGCGGCTCGGTCGGCGGCGCGGGGTGCTGCGGCTGGAGACCGGGTGCGTGTCACTCACCGGCGCTTGCCGGGTGCCGCTGCGCCCACCCGTGCCGCCCCAGCGGCACGACTGCCCGCAGTCATGGGTGTGATCGGCGCTGCCGGCGGCACGACTGTGCGCAGGGGTGGCGGACTTGCGGCTGGGGGTGTCACTGGTCGGGGGAGAAGCGCAGGGCTCCCGGGGGGATGCGGGCGTCGCACCACACCCGCACTCCCTCGCGCAGTTCGTTGTCCGCGCCCACGACCGCACCGTCGCCGACGACCGCGCCGGTGAGGACGGAGCGTTCGCCGACGCGGGCCCGGGCGCCGATGAGGGAGTCGGTGACGACGGCGCCGGGCTCGATGACGGCGCCGGGCTCGATGACGGCGCCGGGGAGGATCGCCGAGCCGAAGACCCGCGCGCCTTCCGCCACGAACGCGCCCTCCCCGACCACCGTGCCGCCGGTGAGTTTCGCGTCGGGGGCGACCGTGGCCGTGGGCAGGACCAGGCGGTCTCCGCAGCGGCCCGGGACCGCGGGCGAGGGGGCGCGGCCGAGGACCAGGTCGGCCGAGCCGCGGACGAAGGCGGCGGGGGTGCCGAGGTCGAGCCAGTAGGTGGAGTCGACCATGCCGTGCAGATGGGCGCCGGCCGCCAGGAGGTCCGGGAAGGTCTCGCGTTCGACGGAGACCGGCCGGCCGGCCGGGATCGTGTCGATGACCGAGCGGCGGAAGACGTACGCCCCGGCGTTGATCTGGTCGGTGACGATCTCCTCCGGGGTCTGCGGCTTCTCCAGGAAGGCGAGGACGCGGCCGGTGTCGTCGGTGGGGACGAGACCGTAGGCGCGCGGGTCGGCGACCTTCGTCAGGTGGAGGGAGACGTCCGCGCCGGCCGATGCGTGGGCGCCGATCAGGGCCCTGATGTCCAGGCCGGTCAGGATGTCGCCGTTGAAGACCAGGACCGGGTCGTCGGGGCCGGAGTGCAGGCGGGAGGCGACGTTGCGGATGGCGCCGCCGGTGCCGAGGGGCTCCTCCTCCGTGACGTACTCCAGGTGCAGCCCGAGCGCGGAGCCGTCGCCGAAGTACGGCTCGAACACCTCGGCCAGATAGCTGGTGGCGAGGACGATGTGCTCGACGCCCGCCGCTCTGGCCCGCGCCAGCTGGTGGGTGAGGAACGGCACCCCGGCGGCCGGGACCATCGGCTTGGGCGTGTGCACCGTGAGCGGTCGCAGCCGGGTGCCTTTGCCGCCGACCAGGAGGATCGCTTCTGTCACCTGTCGTCTCTGCTTCCCGCCGGCACCGGCCGAACTACTCGATGACTGTCGTTTCGGCCGGTCAGTGTATGCAGACCGGACGACGGCGCCCTCGATGGCCGCGCGGTGTCCCGCGAGTTCGGCGTTCCGGTTCCCCCGGCCGCCGCCGGTGCCCGCTCAGCGGCCCTGGTAACGCGCCGCGCTGGTACGGGCCGTGCCGAGCTTGGCGTACAGCCGCTTGCCGGGGCACTCGGTGGCGAACCCGTCCCGATGGCCGGAGATGGTGTTGAGCCGCACGCTCTTCCCCTTGGGGTAGCGATTGCCGCCGCCCGAGGTGAGATACGTCTTGCCGCGCGGATTCACCCCGTAGAGCCCGAGCTTCCAGGCGGTGAGCCGGGCGACGGCCTTCACCGCGGCGGCGGGCGGCTTGCTCGCGCCGAAGGAGCCGATCACGGCGATGCCCATGCTGTTGCTGTTGAACCCGAGGGTGTGCGCGCCGAGCACCGCCTTGGCCGCGCCCCCGGCGCGGCCCTCGTAGATGTTTCCGCACTTGTCGACGAGGAAGTTGTAGCCGATGTCCCGCCAGCCCATGCTGCGGACGTGGTAGCGGTAGACGCTGCGGACGACGGAGGGAGCCTGGGCGCAGGTGTACCGGTTGCCCGAGGCGGTGTGGTGGACGAAGGCCGCCTTGACCTTCTTCGTGTAGACGAAGCCGTGTTCCCGCAGGGACTCGTCCGCGCCCCAGCCCCGGCGGGTGACGATCCGCGGGCGCGGCCCGATGTACGGCTTCGCCCGCGCGGGGCCCTGCAGGAGGGTCAGCTCCCGCTCGGTGGCCGACCGGTCCAGTTCCGGGATCGCGGTGGCGCCGAAGCCGGTGATGTCGGCGTTGGCGGCGGAGGCGGCGATCGCGGCCTCGGTGTCCAGGGCGGTGCGCGGCTCGTCGGCCGGCACGTCCTCGGGGAGCGCCTCGTCCGCGTCCTGGCCCGTCTCGTCACCGGGGTCGACCAGTTCCAGGCGCAGCCCCGCGGGCAGGGCGGGCCGCGCCGCTCCGCCACGCGTGTCCCGGCCGTCCCCGGCGCCGGCGGCGTCCGCGCGCACCCGTACGTCCACGCCGTCCGAGTCGCCCACCCACAGCGGCGCGGTCGCCCCGCGCCCCCGGCGCGAGGAGCGCTCGGCCGCTCCCGGGTCGGCGCCGTGGTCGGCGTTGTGCGTCTCGACGTCCTGCCAACCGGACCACTCCCCCGTCGCCGCGGACCGGGTCCGCACCTGCACCCGCCCGTGCAGCTCGGCGTCCGGGTCGTCCCAGACGACGCCGACCAGCGCGAACCGGTCGAGGCCGGTGCGGCGCAGCCCCTGTTGCGGCGCCACGCCGACGACGCGCTCGCGGGTGAGGGGCACGAGCGGCAGCGACCGGGTGCTGCCCGGCTCCGCCGTCACGGCGGGAGCCGCGGGCCCGGAGTGCGCGCGCACGGCGGGCCCCGCGGGCACGGCGTTCGCCGCGGGTGCGGGCAGGACCGGCGCGAGGGCGGCGGCCGCGGCGCAGGCGACGCCGACCGAGCGGGCGGCGAGCGGGGAGAGACCGGGGGAGCAAGTGAGGAATCCACGCATGTGCATGATCTTGTCCATATTCATACACATCTGTCCATCCGGGAACTGACGACCCGTCGGCGGCCGTTCCGCCGAACCGGTGGGCCCGCCGACCGCGTCCGCCGCCCGCCCGCGCGTACCCTGTGCCGGGTGAACGCCACCGATCGCACCCCTGCCGACCTGCTGGCTTCCGCGCTCGCCGCGGACCCCGGCCGCCCGCTGGTGACCTTCTACGACGACGCCACGGGTGAACGCGTCGAACTGTCCGTGGCCACCTTCGCCAATTGGGTGGCCAAGACCGCCAACCTCCTCCAGGGCGACCTCTCCGCCGGGCCCGGCGACCGGGTGGCGCTGCTGCTGCCCGCGCACTGGCAGACGGCGGTGTGGCTGCTGGCCTGCTCCTCGGTCGGCGCGGTCGCGGACGTCGCCGGGGATCCGGCCGCGGCCGACGTCGTCGTCAGCGGGCCGGACCTGCTTCAGGCCGCGCGGGCCTGCCGGGGCGAGCGGGTGGCGCTGGCGCTGCGGCCGCTGGGCGGGCGGTTCCCGCAGCCGCCGGAGGGCTTCCTCGACTACGCGGTGGAAGTGCCGGGGCAGGGTGACCGGTTCGCCCCGTTCGCCCCGGTTGACCCGGAGGAGCCGGCGCTCGTCGTGGCCGGGCGGGAGTTCAGCGCGGCGGAGGTCGTGGAGCGGGCCTCGGCGGAGGCGGGGGCGCTGGGGCTGACGGGCCCCGGGTCGAGGCTGCTGTCCGGGCTGCCGTACGACACCTGGGAGGGGCTCGCCGCGGGGCTGTACGCGCCGCTGGCCGTCGGGGGGTCCGTGGTGCTGTGCCGGCATCTGGAGCGGCTGGACGAGGAGGGGCTCGCCAAGCGGGTCGAGAGCGAGAGGGTGACCGCGGTCCGGCGGTAGAGGACCGTCGGGCGCGACGCGCGCGCTGCGGCGCCGGGGGGACCGTGCGGGCGGGGGCGGTGCGCGCGCCGGGCGCCGCCCCGCGCTCCCGCCGCGCGGTCCGGCCGTCGCCCGTTCGGAGCAGCAAAGGGCGTCGCCGCCCCCGCACCGCCCCCATCGTCGTAGGAGCAGCACATGACGCTCGTACGCCACGAGGGGGTGCCCCGGCCGTGACCGACACCGCAGGCGAACCCCTCGGTCCCGGTCCGGGAGCCGCCGCCGGCGGGCGCGCACGGCGCCGGCGCCGGAACGCGGCGCTGGGTGCGGCCGTGCTCCTCGCCGGGGCGGCCGGCGCCGGCTGGGCCGTGTACGCCAGGCTCAGCGGCAACATCACCGCCGACGACGCGGCCGCCGCCGAACTGGCCCGGTACGAGCGGGAGCGGCCCACCGCGCTGGTGCGGGACGCGCAGAACATCCTGCTGATCGGGTCCGACACCCGGGCCGGGGACGAGAACGGCAGGTACGGGCGGGACCTGGGCGGCGAGCGGTCGGACACGACGATCCTGCTGCACCTGGCCGCCGACCGGCGCAGCGCCACCGCCGTCTCGCTGCCCCGGGACCTGATGGTGGAGGTGCCGGACTGCCGGAAGGAGGACGGCACCCGCAGCGATCCGGTGTTCACGATGTTCAACCACGCCTTCCAGGTGGGGGGCTCGGCGTGCACGATCCGCACCGTCGAGAAGCTGACGGACATCCGGGTGGACCACCACGTGGTCGTGGACTTCGGCGGGTTCAAGGAGATGGTGGACTCCCTCGACGGCGTCGAGGTGTGCCTGGCGGAGCCCGTGGACGACGCGGCGGCGAAGCTGAAGCTGCCCGCGGGGCGGGTCACGCTCGACGGGGAGCAGGCGCTCGGGTACGTGCGCGCCCGCAAGTCGCTCGGGGACGGCAGCGACACCGAGCGGATGGAACGGCAGCAGCGGTTCCTCGGCGCGCTGGTGCAGAAGGTGCGGGCCGACGACGTCCTGCTGAACCCGGTGAAGCTGTACCCGGTGCTGGACGCGGCGACCTCCGCGCTGACCACCGATCCGGAACTGGCGAGTCTGCGCGGTCTGTACCGCCTGGTGCGCGGACTGCGCGACATCCCCACCGACCGTGTGCGGTTCCTGACGGTGCCGAGACGGTCGTACGTCTACGACGCCGATCGTGACCAACTGGTGGAGCCGGCGGCCGAGCGGCTGTTCGCGCTGCTGAGGGCCGACCGGCCGGTGGAGGTGGCACCCGACGCCCGCGGGACGGGCGCCGCCGAGGGGGCGGCACCGGTCGGCGAGGGGCCCTCGCCGGCCCCGGTGTTCCGCGGGAACACCGCCGCCGACGGCGCCTGCGGGTAAGGCGCGTACAAAGACGACCGCCGTCAGTTCGGAAAATGTAGGGGATTGCCCGGTTGTGAGGAGGTGGAATTTGTCACCGGCGTCGCCCCACGCTGAACTGGCCGGATAGTGTGAGCGATCCGGTGCACCTGGCCGCGAGGTCCGTCCTGGGTCGTGCACTGTTTCACCGAGACCCGAGCGCCTTGGAGGGGGAAGGCGCCGCGTGGCCCCGACGGAGGATTCGGACAACCGTGGACGCGCAAGGCCGTGGGCGGGCGGACAACATCGACCCCGCAGACCAGTGGGTACTCAATCCGAACACCGGCGAATACGAACTGCGACTGAGCCCTTCCGCAGCGCAGTCGCCGGTACCCGGACCACGCCGTCCGTCCTCCCGGGACGGCGGCCGCACGGGGGGCGGCGCCACGCGGCAGGCGGCCGGGGAGACCCGGCCGGCGCCCGCGCCCCGCGGCGCCGACGTGCCGGCGCCGCGCTCCGCCCGGCGCCGGGGCGGCGAGCCGGAGACGCCCCAGGGACGGCGCGCGTCCCGCCGCCCGGCGAAGAAGCAGTCGGCGGCGAAGAAGGTGCTGCTGTGGACCGGCGGGTCCATGGCCTTCGTGCTGGTCGCCGCGTCGGCCGCCGGCTACCTCTACATCAAGCACCTCAACGGCAACATCACGTCCGTGTCCGACGACGGCGCGAGCACCGGCGGCTTCAGCAAGGACGAGGCGATCAACATCCTGCTGATCGGCACCGACAAGCGCACCGGCAAGGGCAACGAGGGCTACGGCGACTCGGGCAGCGTCGGCCACGCCGACACCACCATCCTGCTGCACGTCTCCAAGGACCGGTCGAACGCCACCGCGCTGAGCATCCCGCGGGACCTGATCGTCGACATCCCGGACTGCCCGACCCAGCAGGCCGACGGCAGCAGCAAGGTCATCCCGGGCTCGCCGGGCGCCCGGTTCAACACGAGCCTCGGGCAGGACGACCGCACGCCGAGCTGCACCATGCGCACAGTGACCGAGCTGACCGGGATCAAGCCGGACGACTTCATGGTCGCCGACTTCAACGCGGTCAAGACGCTGACCGAGGCGGTCGGCGGCGTCGAGGTCTGCCTCGCCAAGGACATCGACGACCCGGACTCGCACCTGAAGCTGTCCAAGGGCACCCACAACATCTCCGGTGAGAAGGCGCTCGCGTTCGTGCGCACCCGGCACTCCGTCGGCTTCGGCGGCGACCTGAGCCGCATCGGGCTGCAGCAGCAGTTCCTCAGCGCGCTGATGCGCAAGCTGAAGGGCAACGACACGCTCACCAGCCCGACGAAGATGGTGAAGCTGGCGGAGGCCGGCACCAAGGCGCTGACCGTCGACGACAAGCTGGACAGCATCGGCAAGCTGAAGGACCTGGGACTGGAGCTGGGCAAGCTCAACCCGAAGAACCTCACGTTCACCACGGTGCCGGTCGTGGACAACCCGGCGGAGAAGGTGAAGGCCACGGTCGTCCTGGACGGCTCCAAGGCGCCGGCCGTCTTCGACGCCATCAGGAACGACGTCTCCTTCACCGGCGTGAAGAAGAAGCAGAAGGCCGCGAAGGACGCCCAGGCCGCCCGGCTCAAGGGCAGCAAGGCGCCCGCCTCCGAGGTGCGGGTGCGCATCCTCAACGGCGGGGCCGAGGCGGGCAGCGCCCAGGCGGTGCTCAACTGGCTGCAGAACGACGCGGGCGTGACCAAGTCGGAGAACGCCGGCAACGCCCCCGCCGCGCTGAGCAGGACGACGCTGGAGTACGCGCCGGACCAGGCGCCGCAGGCTCGCCGCCTGGCCGCCGTCATGGGCCTGTCCGGGTCGGCGCTGAAGCCGGGCCGGAGCGTGACCAACTCCCAGGGTCTGCCGGCGATGACGCTGACCCTGGGGAAGGACTTCAAGGGGGCGGGCGTCTCGCTCACGGTGCCGTCGAAGGCGCCGGAGGTCGACAAGTCCACGGCAGACAAGGTGAAGTGCGCCTCGTAGGTAACCCAATGGGCCCGTCGTGCGTCTAACCGGACGCGGGGCGGGCCCGTTGCTTGGCGCAAGGGTGGGGAGGGCGAGGAGTGGCGCAGAGCGAGGTGCGCGGGAAGGCTCCGGCGGTCGAGGACACGATGTCGCTCACGTCGCAGACCGCGGACGCGCCGGCGGCCGCGGGCCGGCACGACGGCGGGCGGCGGACCGGCGCGGTGAAGACCGACCGGCGGCGGCGCAGACGGCGCGCGCTGCGCTGGTCGGCGACCGTGCTAGCGGTGGTGATACTCGGCACCGCGGGCGCCGGGTACCTGTACTACCGGCACCTCAACGGCAACATCCAGAAGGGCGCGCGCGCCAGCGGCGACGACTCCAAGGCGCACCGGACCCGGCCGAACGCGGCCGGCCAGACCCCGCTGAACATCCTGCTCATCGGCAGCGACAGCCGGAACTCCAAGGCCAACCTGAAGCTCGGCGGCAGCCGGGACCACGTCGGCGACCCGCCGCTCGCGGACGTGCAGATGCTCATCCACCTGTCCGCGGACCGCGAGAGCGCCGCCATGGTCAGCATCCCGCGGGACACCCGGGTGGACATCCCCCGGTGCGAGGATCCCGAGACCGGCAAGGTGTACCCGCCGACCAACGACATCATCAACGTCACCCTGGCCCGCGGCGGAGCCGGCTGCACGCTGCTCACCTGGGAGAACCTCACCGGGGTCTACATCGACCACTGGATGACGATCGACTTCGCGGGCGTGGTGCGGATGGCGGACGCCATCGGCGGCGTGGACGTCTGCGTGCGGCAGAACGTGTGGGACCGCCCCACCGCCTCGGTGCCCGGCGGGTCCGGTCTCAAGATGAAGGCCGGCACCCGGAAGGTGAAGGGCGAGCAGGCCCTGCAGTGGCTGCGGACGCGGCACGCCTGGGGTGACGACCTGATGCGGGCCCGCGCCCAGCACATGTACCTGAACTCGATGATCCGCACGCTGAAGAAGCAGAACGTGTTCACGGACACCGGCCGGCTGATGGACCTGGCGGAGGCGGCCACCAAGTCGCTGAAGGTGTCCGAGGAGATCGGCACGGTCAAGAAGCTCTACGACCTCGGCATGCAGATGAAGTCGGTGCCGACGGACCGCATCACCTCCGTGACGATGCCGAACCGGCCCGACCCGAGCAACGGCAACCACGTCGTGCCGGACGGGGCGAACGCCGAGAAGATGTGGCAGATGCTCCAGGACGACGTGCCGTTCGACAAGAACGGCGGCGAGTCAGGGGCGAAGAAGCGCGCGGGCAAGGACGAGCCGGCCGAGCAGCCGTCGACGGACCCGAGCCGGCTCGGGGTGCTGGTGCGGAACGGCACCCGCACCTCCACCGAGACCGCGGTGCAGCAGCGGGCGACGGCGGTCAGCCGGGTCCTCGTGCAGAAGGGCTACGTCCGGGCGACGGCCGACACCTCGGGGAGCCTGTCCGAGGAACGGACGGTCGTGCGGTATCCCACCGCGGACCTGGAGGGCGACGCCCAGGCGGTGGCCAAGGCGCTGGGCATCCCGATGAGTTCGGTGCAGAAGTCGACCGGTGTGTCGGGGGTCACGCTGATCGTCGGCGCGGACTGGCGCACCGGCGCCACGTATCCCCGGCAGTCCGCCCCGAAGGCGGGCGACCTGCCCGAGAACTCCGACGCCGTCAACGGCTCGGACACGTCGAAGTGCATGAACGTGTACAGCGTCTACCGGTGGTAGGGCGGTGACGGACGCGTGGGGCCCCTCCCGGCCGGGAGGGGCCCCACGCGTGCCGGACGGTCAGGCGGCGTCCAGGACCGCCGGCCGCCGCGCGGCGATGACCTTCCTGGCCAGCGACTTCGGGCTGGTGAGGAACCCCCAGCCCCAGGACATGTGCATGGTCGCGAGAGCCACCGGGATCTGCAGGCGGGCCTTCAGCGGCAGGCCCCTGCCGGCCGGGACGGAACCCGCGACGATCGCGGCCAGGTAGCCGCCGGGTATCACGAGGGCCCACGGGGTCAGCGCCGCGCCGGCCACCAGGCCGGCCGCGATCGCGCAGACCGCCGTCGGCGGGGCGAGGTAGCGCAGGTTGATGGAGCCCGCGTGGTAGCGGGCGACGACGTGCCGCCAGCGGCCGTAGTCCTTGTACTGCTTCGCCAGCGCCCGCACCGACGGCCGCGGCCGGTAGGAGACCTTCAGCTCGGGCGAGAACCAGATGAGGCCGCCCGCCTCACGGATGCGGAAGTTCAGCTCCCAGTCCTGGGCGCGGATGAACTCCTCGTTGTAGCCGCCCTGCTGCTCCAGGGCCTCCCGGCGGAAGACACCGAGGTACACCGTCTCGGCCGGGCCGGCCTCGCCGCCGGTGTGGAAGGCCGCGTTGCCGACGCCGATCTTCGAGGTCATCGCGGCGGCGACCGCGCGCTCCCAGTCGTTCTCGCCCTCGGCGTGCATGACGCCGCCGACGTTCTGCGCGCCGGTCTCCTCCAGGAGCCGGACGGCGGTGGCGATGTAGTTCGGCGAGAGCATGCCGTGGCCGTCGACGCGGACCACGATCGGGTGCCGGGAGGCCTTGATCGCCGCGTTCAGCGCCGCCGGCGTGCGGCCGGTCGGGTTCGGGACGGTGTGCACGCGCGGGTCTTCGCGGACCAGCTCGGCGGCGATCTCGTCCGTGCGGTCCGTGGACGGACCGAGGGCGATCACGACCTCCATCTCGCCGGCGTACTCCTGCGCGAGGATCGCTTGGACGGCCCCGCGCAGATGCCGCTCCTCGTTGAGGACGGGCATGATCACGGACACAGCGGGGAGCCGCACGTCGGGCTTGGCGTTCATAGGACGCTCACGTTACCGCGAACGGGGGACACCGGTGCGCGCCGCCGGGGCGGAGCGGCGGGCTGGAGATCGTATCGGCCTACTGTGCTCACGGATCCCACGCACCGCCTCGTCCGGAGGTGTCCCCCTTGCCCAGTCCGCCCCGGTCCCCCTCCCCCTCCGCCAGGAGCGTGGGAGCGGCCCCCCGCCCGCAGCGCCGCCCGCAGCCGCCCCGCCGGGTGCCGCGCCCGCCCGCGCGGCCCGTGCGGTCGGTCCGGCCGCCGCGGCGGCCGCGCTGGGCCATGCGGGCGGTGACCACCCTCTCCGTCGTGGTGCTCGCCTCCGCGGGGATCGGGCACGCCGTGGTCAGCAGCCTGGACGCGGGCATCGCCCGCGTCGACGCCTTCAAGGACATGAAGAACCGGCCGCGGGCCGGACACGGCATGAACGTCCTGCTGGTCGGCACCGACGGCCGCGACAAGCTCAGCGAGCGGGACCGGCGCGCCTACCGGCTGGGCGGGGTGCCCTGCCACTGCACCGACACGATGATGATCGTGCACATCGCCGAGGACCGGGAGCGGGCCACCGTGGTGAGCCTGCCGCGCGACTCCTACGCGGAGATGCCCGCGCACGTCGACGTGAACTCCGGGCGGCGGCACGGCCCGCACCCGGTCAAGCTGAACGCGGCGTACGCCGAGGGCGGCCCCCAGCTGACCGTCCGCACGGTCGAGAACATGACCCATGTGAAGATCGACCACTACCTGGAGGTCGACTTCACCAGCTTCATGAAGACCGTCGACGTGCTCGGCGGGGTGCAGGTCTGCACGCCGACCCCGCTGAAGGACACGTACACGGGGCTCGACCTGCCGCCCGGCACGCACACCCTCATGGGCGGGCAGGCGCTGCAGTACGTACGGGCCCGGCACCTCGACGTGGCGAGCGACCTGGGCCGGATGAAGCGTCAGCAGCGGTTCCTGGCCGCGCTGATCGGCAAGGCGACCTCCTCGGGGGTGCTGCTGAACCCGATGCGGTTCCGGGACGTGACCCGGGCGGTGCTCGGCTCGGTCCGCGCCGACGAGGGCTTCGGCGCCGACGAACTGCTCGACCTCGGGCGCGCGATGCGCGACTTCTCCCCGTCGTCCTCCGAGTTCACCACCGTCCCGATCGCGCAGATGGACTTCCAGGTCAAGGGCATCGGCTCGACCCTGAAGTGGGATGCGGCGAAGGCGGCCCGGCTGTTCCGGTCGCTGCGCGAGGACGAGCCGCTCGCCGTGGACCGCCCGCGCCGCGGCCCGGCGCCGGTGCCGGTGGAGGTGGCCCCGGACCGGATCCGGGTGCAGGTGGAGAACGGCTCCGGCACGGCCGGCCTGGCCAAGCGGGTCGACGCGGCGCTCGCGGGCGCCGGCTTCGCCACCACGCGGCTGCCGTTGACCGCCCCGACCCGGGTGAAGCGCACGGTGATCTCCTACGACCCGCGCTGGGACCGCTCCGCCCGCTCCCTGGCCGCGGCCCTGCCGGGCAGCGAACTGCGCGCCGTGCCGGGCCAGGGCCCGCTGCTGAAGGTGACCGCGGGGGCCGACTTCGCGGACGCGCGGAAGGTCCGCAGGGTGCGCTTCGAGGACCCGGCGCGCCCCGAGCAGAACGTGGTCCGGGGCGACGAGGTGGTCTGCCCCGCGCGCGCCTAGGGGTCTCGTCCGGACCGGGCCGTTCCCGGGGCCCGGCCCCGGCGGGTGCTAGTCGTCGAAGCCCTCCGCCGCGCGGCGTTCGCGCAGTTCGCGGATCGCGCGGCGGCGGGCCAGGCGGTGGGTGCGGCGGATCTGGGCCTCCTGGTAGCGGCGGCGGTCCCGGTCGGTCTCCGGGATCACCGGCGGCACCGGGCGCGGCCTGCCGTCGGCGTCGACGGCCGCGAAGACCAGGTAGGCCGAGCCGACCTGGGTGGGCGGGGTCGATTCGTTCCAGCGCTCGGCGAGGACCCGGACGCCGACCTCCATCGAGGTCCGGCCGGTCCAGTTCACCTGTGCCTTGACGTGGACCAGGTCGCCGACGCGGACCGGCTCCAGGAACACCATCTCGTCCATGGACGCGGTGACGGCGGGGCCGCCGGAGTGCCGGCCGGCCACCGCGCCCGCCGCGTCGTCGACCAGCTTCATGATCACCCCGCCGTGCACCGTGCCCAGCAGGTTGGTGTCGTTGTGGGTCATGATGTGGCTGAGGGTGGTACGCGAAGCCGACGTCGGCTTGCCCGGGATGTCCGGGTCGATGTCCGCTTCCCGGTAGGTGACCTGGTCTGTCATGCCCTCCACCTTAAGCGAACGGACATTCGCGGAATTTGTGCCGGCTTCGCTACAGCGCCGCTCTGATTTTCCGACAGCCCTTGTGGAGCACACAGCGCCGCCCTGCACACTGGGGCCCATGAATGACTGGCCGGATGGATGGTCCGACGACAACCGCGGCCCGCGCTACGGACGCGGCAGTGCCGGCGCGCAGCCGGAGGGTCCCCGTGTGATGCGCCAGGTGCGGCGCGGCCCGGCGGTGCCGCCCGGACCGCGTTCCGCGCCCGGCGACCCCGGTCCGTCGGCGCCGCCGTACGGGGCCGGGGTGCCGCAGCAGCCGTCGTACGTCGACGGCCGGGGCCACGACGGCGCCGGCCACGGCGACTACGACAGCGGCTACAACACGGGCCAGGTGTACGGCTCGCCCGGCGGCCGCGGACCGGGCGGTCCGGCCCGCGCCGCCGCCGGCTCCGCGGGCCCCGCGCCGGACTGGCGGCGCCGGATCAAGTGGACGGCGATCACGCTGGCGACCGTGCTAGTCGTCACGGCGGTCGGGACCTACTTCTGGGCCGACTCCCGACTGCGCCGCGAGGTGGACCTGTCGACGGTCATCGACCGGCCGGAGGCGGGCGACGGCACCAACTACCTGATCGTCGGCTCGGACAGCCGCGAGGGCATGTCCAAGGAGGACGAGAAGAACCTGCACACCGGCGGCGCCGCGGGCAAGCGCACCGACTCGATGATGATCCTGCACGTCGGCGACAACGGCGACACGCTGATCTCGCTGCCGCGCGACTCCGACGTGGTCGTGCCGTCGTACAAGGGGTCGGCGTCCGGGAAGGTCTACCCGGCGCGGGGCCGGCACGCGAAGCTCAACGCGACCTACGCCGAGGACGGGCCGACGCTGCTGGTCCGCACGATCGAGGCCAACACCGGCCTGCACATCGACCACTACGTCGAGATCGGCTTCCAGGGCTTCGCGAACATCGTGGACGCGGTCGGCGGCGTGGAGATGACCATCGACAAGGGCTTCAAGGACAAGTGGTCGGGCGCCGACTTCGAGGCCGGCAAGCAGACCCTGAACGGCCGGCAGGCCCTCGCCTTCGTCCGCACCCGGCACGCGTTCGCCGCGTCCGACCTGCAACGCACCAAGAACCAGCAGAAGTTCCTGGCCGCCCTGGCCCACCAGGTGGCGACCCCGTCGACGGTGCTGAACCCCTTCAGGCTCTACCCGACGATGGGCGCGGGCCTGGACTCCCTGATCGTGGACGAGGACATGTCCCTGTGGGACCTGGCCTCCATGTTCTGGGCGATGAAGGGCGTCAGCGGCGGTGACGGCACGTCGATGAACATGCCCATCTCCGGCTCCTCCGGCGGCAACCTCGTCTGGGACCGGGCGAAGGTGAAGACCCTCGTGGACCAGCTGAACCACGACCAGAAGGTCACCGTCTCCGGCAACTGACGCGGCCGCGGGCGCGGTTCAAGGGCGCCCGCGCGGGCGCCCTTGACGCGTGGCCCGGCGGGACGGGTCACATGGCGGCGCCCGCCATCGCCCGGCAGGTCTCGGCGCAGCGGCGACACGCCTCGGCGCAGCGCCTCATCTGCTGGTCGTCCGGCATGGACATGCACGCCTCGGCGCACATGTCGCAGACCTTCGCGCAGAGCATGCACATCTCGCCGGCCATGGGCGAGCGGCGCATCATCATGTCCGCGCACATGCGGGTGGTCTCGGAGCAGTCCATGAGCGCGCGCATGACCTGCATCTGCGCCTGGCCGCCCTGCTGCATGCAGGAGCTCATGGTCTCCTCGCACATGCTGTGGCAGCTCATGCAGGCCGCGATGCAGTCCTGCATCTGCTGGGTGAGGGCGGGCATCGTTCCGGACCGGGACTGGGACTGGGTCATCGTTCCTCCTCGGGGGCGGAGGGGCCCGGAGCGGACCCCTGTCCTTCCGTCCTACGTCCGGCGCCGCCGCCGCGCACGTCGGCCCGTGCCGCCGGCGCGGTGCCGCGCGGGGAGGACGCCCCGCAACGCGCCCCCCGGACCGCTGCCGCCCCCCGGCCCGGTCACGGAAGGTTGCGCGCCATCACGATCCGCTGGACCTGGTTCGTGCCCTCGTAGATCTGGGTGATCTTGGCGTCGCGCATCATGCGCTCGACCGGGTAGTCGCGGGTGTAGCCGTAGCCGCCGAGGAGCTGGACGGCGTCGGTGGTGACCTCCATCGCGGTGTCCGAGGCGAAGCACTTGGCGGCGGCGCCCAGGTAGGTGAGGTCGGCGTCGCCGCGCTCGGAGGCGGCGGCGGCCTGGTAGGTGAGGGCGCGGGCCGCCGAGATCTTCATCGACATGTCGGCGAGCATGAACTGGACGCCCTGGAAGTCGGCGATCGGCTTGCCGAACTGCTTGCGCTCCTGCACGTAGCCCTTGGCGTAGTCGAAGGCGCCCTGGGCGACGCCGAGCGCCTGGGCGGCGATGGTGATGCGGGTGTGGTCCAGCGTCTTCATCGCGGTGGCGAAGCCGGTGCCCTCCTCGCCGATCATGCGGTCGGCGGGGATGCGGACGTCGTCGAAGTAGACCTCGCGGGTCGGGGAGCCCTTGATCCCGAGCTTCTTCTCCGGGGCGCCGAAGGAGACGCCCGGATCGGACTTCTC
The DNA here is from genome assembly GCF_040613915.1 of Streptomyces sp. NPDC006193. Taxonomy (NCBI): domain Bacteria; kingdom Bacillati; phylum Actinomycetota; class Actinomycetes; order Kitasatosporales; family Streptomycetaceae; genus Streptomyces; species Streptomyces sp. NPDC006193. The sequence goes on along the minus strand of NZ_JBEXTB010000010.1, from coordinate 141,706 downwards.
GACGACGAAGGCGGAGATGCCCTTGGAGCGCTTGGAGGGGTCGGTCACGGCCATGACGGTGTAGTACTCGGACACGCCCGCGTTGGTGATCCAGCGCTTGACGCCGTTGAGGACCCAGTGGTCGCCGTCGCGGACCGCCCTGGTCTTCATGCCGGCGGCGTCCGAGCCCGCCTCCGGCTCGGAGAGGCAGTACGAGAACATCGCGTCGCCCTTGGCCAGCGGGCCCAGGTACTTCTTCTTCAGGTCCTCGGAGCCGGAGAGGATCACCGGGAGCGAGCCGAGCTTGTTCACCGCGGGGATGAGGGAGGAGGACACGCAGGCGCGGGCCACCTCCTCGATCACGATGACCGTGGCGAGCGCGTCGGCGCCGGCGCCGCCGTACTCCTCGGGAACGTGCACCGCGTGCAGGTCGTTGGCCACCAGGGCGTCGAGGGCCTCCTGCGGGAAGCGGGCCTCCTCGTCCACCGCGGCGGCGTACGGCGCGATCTTCGCCTCGACCAGGGAGCGGACGGCGTCGCGGAGCATGTCGTGCTCCTCGGACGGGCGGTACAGGTCGAAGTCAGCCGATCCGGCCACGGTCTCTCACGCTCCAAAGACGCAGTGAAACTGACGCTAATTACCGTTAAGTAACTGAATTTTAGAGCGCACGGGTGAACACGCCTACGTGAGCTTGGCGACAGCGGAGAATTTCCCCGGTGAGGGGCCCGACTATGCTCAGGCACCGCATGACCGAGCACGACCGACGGACCCGAGCTGGAGCGCACCCCATGAGCCTGAAGATCACCGTGATCGGCACCGGTTATCTCGGCGCCACGCACGCCGCGGCCATGGCCGAACTGGGCTTCGAGGTGCTGGGCCTGGACGTCGTGCCGGAGAAGATCGCCATGCTGGAGCGCGGCGAGACCCCGATGTACGAGCCGGGTCTTCAGGAGCTGCTGCGCAGGCACGTGGCCGGGCTCGAGGGGTCCACCGGGCGGCTGCGGTTCACCGCCGACTGGGCGGAGGTCGGCGCGTTCGGCGATGTGCACTTCGTGTGCGTGAACACCCCGCAGCGGCACGGCGACTACGCCTGCGACATGTCGTACGTCGACTCCGCGATCGCCTCGCTCGCCCCGCACCTGCACGGCCCGGCGCTGGTCGTCGGCAAGTCGACGGTGCCGGTGGGCTCCGCCGACCGGCTGGCCGCCTACCTCGCCGAGCACGCCCCGGCCGGCGAGGACGCCGAGCTGGCCTGGAACCCGGAGTTCCTGCGCGAGGGCTACGCGGTGCAGGACACCCTGCACCCGGACCGGATCGTCGTCGGCGTGCGCAGCGAGCGGGCCGAGAAGCTGCTGCGCGAGGTGTACGCCGGCCCGGTCGGCGAGGGCACGCCGTTCGTCGTCACCGACTTCCCGACGGCCGAGCTGGTGAAGACGGCCGCGAACTCCTTCCTCGCCACCAAGATCTCCTTCATCAACGCGATGGCGGAGGTGTGCGAGGCCGCCGGCGGCGACGTGGCGAAGCTCGCCGAGGCCATCGGCCACGACGACCGGATCGGCCGGAAGTTCCTGCGCGCCGGGATCGGCTTCGGCGGCGGCTGCCTGCCCAAGGACATCCGGGCGTTCATGGCGCGCGCCGGCGAACTGGGCGCGGACCAGGCGCTGACCTTCCTGCGCGAGATCGACTCCATCAACATGCGCCGGCGCGGCCAGATGGTCGAGATGACCCGCGAGGCGCTCGGCGGCGGGTCGTTCCTGGGCAAGCGGGTCGCGGTGCTCGGCGCCACCTTCAAGCCGGACTCGGACGACGTCCGGGACTCGCCCGCGCTGAACGTGGCCGGCCAGATCCACCTCCAGGGCGGCCAGGTGACCGTCTACGACCCCAAGGGCATGGACAACGCCCGCAAGGTCTTCCCGACCCTGGGCTACGCCGGCTCGGCGCTGGAGGCCGTCCGGGGCGCGGACGTGGTGCTGCACCTGACGGAGTGGCGGGAGTTCCGCGAGCTGGACCCGGCGGCGCTCGGCGAGGCGGCGGCGGCCCGGGTGATCCTGGACGGGCGCAACGCCCTCGACCCGGAGCTGTGGCGGCGCGCCGGATGGACGTACCGGGCGATGGGGCGGCCCACCGCGTGACGGCCCCGCGCCCGTCCGGGGCGCCCGGCGGGTGACGCCGGTTCGGCCGAGGCTCAGTCGGCCGAACCGGCGTCTTCCCGCATTGTGCACCACGCCGCCGTGCCTCACGGACCCTTCGCCCGGTACCGGCGCATCTTGGCCCGGGCCCCGCACACCTGCATCGAGCACCAGCGGCCGCGTCCGGCGGGGCTGCGGTCGTAGTAGGCCCAGTGGCAGGTCCCGGCCTCGCAGGCCTTCAGCCGGGTCCAGGTGCCCGCGACGAGCGCCTCGGCGACGGCGGCGGCGACCCGGGACAGCAGCGGGCCCCCGTCGGCGGGGGCGAGGCGGGCGGAGCCGTCGCCGGCGTCGACGGCCACGTACAGCGGGGCCCGGGCCAGCAGGTCGCCGAGCGGGGTCACCGCGCGGTGCGGCGGACGGCCGGCGTGGGCGAGCAGCGCGGCCCGCAGCGACTCCCGCAGCTCCCGGGCGTCGGCGAGCTGGGACTCGGCGACCCCGAACCGGTCGCGGCCCTGCGCGGTGTCCAGCGCGTCGGCGCCCGTCTCGATGTCCAGCGTGTTGACCAGGGACTCGACCAGGGCCAGGGAACCGGGAGCGGCGGATCTCTCGCTCATGCTTGCGACGTTACCGCTTCTGCGGGAGCATGCAGTAACCGTTACCGGTTGCCCGCCTCTGCGGGTAACAGAAGGAGGTGGTCATGGCTCTCGCCGAGTTCGGCTCCGTGGTCCTGGACTGTCCCGATCCCCGTGCGCTGGCCGGGTTCTACGCCGGTGTGCTGGGCGGAACGGTGGAGGGGGACGGCGAGTGGGCGGACCTGTCGGTGCCCGGCGGGCCCGCGCTGGCCTTCCAGCGGGCGCCCGGCTTCGTGCCGCCCGAGTGGCCCGCGGCGGACCGCTCGCAGCAGTTCCACCTGGACCTGGTGGTGGAGGACCTGGACGCCGCCGAGAAGGAGGTGCTGGAGCTGGGCGCCCGACCGCTGGACGCGGACGACCGCTCACGCGGGTTCCGTGTGTACGCCGACCCTGCGGGGCACCCGTTCTGCCTCTGCGCCGGCTGAACCGTCCTTGAGGAGGACCCCATGACGTCCGTGGCCCGTCTGCGCAACGTCGTGCTCGACTGCCCCGACCCGCACGCGCTGGCCGCGTTCTACGCGGCCGTGGCCGGGGGTTCCCCCCGGGCCGAGGACGACGACTGGGTGGTCCTGCAGGTCCCGGACGGCCCGCGGCTCGCCTTCCAGCGGGCGGAGGGGCACACGCCGCCGGAGTGGCCGCGCGCGGACCGCAACGGCCAGCAGTTCCACCTCGACTTCGACGCGGGCCGGACCTGGGCGGAGGTGGACGCGGCGCACGAGCGGGTGCTGGCGCTGGGCGCCCGCCTGCTGGACGCCGAGGACCGCGAGAAGAAGGACTTCCAGGTGTACGCCGACCCGGCCGGGCACCCGTTCTGCCTGTGCCGGATCGACACCTAGCCGCCGCGCCGGGGCCCGTGCCGCGGCCGCACACCGGCGGCCGCCGTGCCCCGCGCCCCCCGCCGCGCGGCACTCGCCCCGCCCGCCCGGTCCCCCGTCCCCGGTCAGCGGGGGCGGGGGCGGGGGCCGTCCTGAGGGGCGGGCCGTGCGGCGGTGCGCCGGCCGTCCCCGCCGGCCGTGCGGATCACCTCGTCCAGCGTCTCCCGCGACCGCAGGAGGTCGGCGATCATGCCGTCGATGCGGTCGCGTTCGGCGGTGAGCTCGGCGACCAGCCGGGGGGTGGCGGTGGCGGAGGGGCCGCCGTCCTGGTCCCGCATGCAGGGCAGCAGCTGCCGGATCCGGCCGCTGTGCAGCCCGGCCGCGTACAGCTCCTGGATGCGGATGACCCGGTCGACGGCCGCCTCCGGGTAGTCGCGGTGGCCGCCGGGGGTGCGGTCGCTGGCCAGCAGGCCCTGGGTCTCGTAGTAGCGCAGGGAGCGCTCGCTGACGCCGGTGCGCCGGGCCAGTTCGCCGATTCTCATGCCGACCTCCGGGCTTGAACCTGACACCGGTGTCAACTTCTACCGTGCGGGCATGACGCGGACAACGGACTTTCTGGCCCCGGCCCGGCTCGGCCGGCTCGCACTCCCCCACCACCTGGTGATGGCCCCGCTCACCCGCAACCGCGCGGAGGCCGACGGCACCCCGAGCGACCTGATGGTCACCCACTACGCGGACCGCGCCTCCGCCGGGCTGCTCATCGCCGAGGGCACCACGCCGAACGCGGTCGGGCAGACGTACCCGGACATCACCGCGATCCACACCGACCGGCACACGGCCGGCTGGCGGCGGGTCACCGAGGCGGTACGGGCGGCCGGCGGGCGGATGTTCCTGCAGCTCCAGCACGGCGGGCGGGTCAGCCACCCGGCGACCACCGGGCTGACCCCCGTGGCGCCCTCCGCCGTCCCGCTGCCGGAGACGATCTTCACGCCGGACGGGCACCGGCCGGCCGCCGTGCCGCGCGCGATGACCGCGGACGACATCCGCACCACGATCGCCGACTTCGCCGCCGCGGCCCGCCGGGCGGTCGACGCGGGTTTCGAGGGCGTGGAGGTGCACTCGGCCAACGGGATGCTGCTGCACCAGTTCCTCGCGGACAACACCAACCGGCGCACGGACGCCTACGGCGGCCCCGTCGAGCGGCGGGTGCGGTTCGCGGCGGAGGTGACCGAGGCGGTGGCCGACGCGATCGGCCCGGACCGGGTGGGCGTACGGATCTCGCCCGCCTCCACCGTCAACGGCGTCCGGGAGGACGACACCGGCGCCCTCTACGACGCGCTGCTGGCCCGCCTGAGGGGGCTGGACCTCGCCTATCTGCACCTGGTGCGGTCCGACCCGGCGAGCGGCTGGTACCGGCGGATCCGCGCCGCCTGGCCCGGCGTGCTGATCGGCAACCCGGATCTGGCCGACCTCACCACCGGGACCGTCACCCGGGCCGTCCGGGACCTGCTGGCGGCCGGAGCCGACCTGGTGGCCCTCGGCCGGCCGTTCCTCGCCAACCCGGACCTCGTCGAGCGGCTGCGCCTCGGCGCGCCCCTCAACCCGGTCCGGGACCGGTACTTCATGTACGTGGGCGGGGCGGCCGGCTACAACGACTACCCCACCCTCGGCGATCAGCCGTCCAGCGCCTCGACGGTGGCCAGGGACGGGGCCCGGGTGGCCTGAAGCTCCCGCGCCACGTCCTCCGCCGCGCCCAGCACCCGTACCGCGTTCTGCCAGGTCAGCTTGGCCAGGTCGGCCTTGGACCAGCCGCGCCTCAGCAGCTCGGCGAGCAGGTTCGGGTAGCCGGAGACGTCGTTCAGGCCGTCCGGGGTGAACGCGGTGCCGTCGTAGTCCCCGCCGATGCCCAGATGGTCGACGCCGGCCACCTCGCGCATGTGGTCGAGGTGGTCGGCCACCGTCGCCACCGTGGCGACCGGGCGCGGGTGGCGCTCCTCGAAGGCGCGGTGCACCTCCATGGCCTCGGGCCCGGTGTCCAGGGGGTGCAGGCCGTGCGCGCGCATGTTCTCGTCGGCCGCGGCCGTCCAGTCGACGGCGGCCTGGAGCACGAACTTCGGCACGAACGTCACCATGGCCACGCCGCCGTTGGCGGGCAGGCGCTCCAGGACGTCGTCGGGGATGTTGCGCGGGTGGTCGCACACCGCGCGGGCGGAGGAATGGGAGAAGATCACCGGCGCGGAGGTGGCGTCCAGCGCGTCCCGCATGGTCGTCGCCGCCACGTGCGAGAGGTCGACGAGCATGCCGAGCCGGTTCATCTCCCGGACGACCTCGCGGCCGAACGCGGACAGTCCGCCCACCCTCGGCTCGTCGGTCGCCGAGTCCGCCCAGTCCACGTTCGCGTTGTGGGTGAGCGTCAGGTACCGCACACCGAGCGCGTACAGGCCGCGCAGGGCCCCGAGGGAGTTGGCGATGCAGTGGCCGCCCTCGGCCCCCATGAGCGAGGCGATACGGCCCTCCCGGCGCGCCTCCTCCATGTCCGCCGCGGTCAGCGCGGGCGCCAGGTCCGCCGGGTAGCGGTCCAGCAGCCGCCGCACGCAGTCGATCTGCTCCAGCGTCGCCGCGACCGGCTCCGGCTGCTCGCACGGCACGTACACCGACCAGAACTGGGCGCCGACCCCGCCCTCGCGCAGCCGGGGCAGGTCGGTGTGCAGCCGGGCACGCCGGTCACCGGCGGTGTCCAGCACGTCCAGGTCGTACCCGGCCTGCTGGCGCAGCGCCCAGGGCAGGTCGTTGTGCCCGTCGACCACCGGGAACTCGCGCAGCAGCGCGCGCGCCTCGTCCAGCGCGGCCACCGCGGTCACTTCCCGAAGCCGAAGCTGCCCGCGCCCTCGACCTTGGCGCGCAACCGCTTGCCCTTCTCGGTGGCCTGGTCGTTGAGTTCCTGCTGGAAGTCCCGCATCCGGTGCAGCAGCTCCTCGTCGTGCGCGGCCAGCATGCGGGCCGCGAGGAGACCGGCGTTGCGGGCGCCGGCGACGGAGACGGTGGCGACCGGGACGCCGGCCGGCATCTGCACGATGGACAGCAGGGAGTCCATGCCGTCCAGGTACTTCAGCGGGACCGGCACGCCGATGACCGGCAGCGGGGTGACGGAGGCGAGCATGCCGGGCAGGTGGGCGGCGCCGCCCGCCCCGGCGATGATCGCCTTCAGGCCGCGATCGGCGGCCTGCTCGCCGTACGCGATCATCTCGCGGGGCATGCGGTGCGCGGAGACGACGTCGACCTCGTAGGGGATCTCGAACTCGTCCAGGGCCTTGGCGGCGGCCTCCATGACGGGCCAGTCGGAGTCCGACCCCATGACGATGCCCACCAGGGGGCCGGGGCGGGTGTCGGCGTTCGCCGGGGACGGGTGGCCGGGCGACGGGTGGGCGGGGCTCATTCGGTGATGGTGCCTCTCAGGTAGCCGGCTGCGTGACGGGCGCGCTCCAGCACGTCGTCCAGGTCGTCGCCGTAGGTGTTGACGTGGCCGACCTTGCGGCCGGGCTTCACTTCCTTGCCGTACATGTGGATCTTGAGCTTGGGGTCGCGGGCCATGCAGTGCAAGTACGCGGAGTACATGTCCTTGTAGTCGCCGCCCAGGACGTTGACCATCACCGTCCACTCGGCGCGCGGCCGCGGGTCGCCGAGCGGGAGGTCCAGGACCGCGCGGACGTGGTTGGCGAACTGCGAGGTGATCGCGCCGTCCATGGTCCAGTGGCCGGAGTTGTGCGGGCGCATCGCCAGCTCGTTGACGAGGATGCGGCCGTCGCGGGTCTGGAACAGCTCGACCGCGAGGTGCCCGACGACGCCCAGCTCCCGGGCGATGGTCAGGGCCATCCGCTCGGCCTGCAGCGCCAGGTCCGGCTCCAGGCCGGGCGCGGGGGCTATCACGGTGTCGCAGACGCCGTCGACCTGCTGGGACTCCACCACCGGGTAGGCGACCGCCTGGCCGTGCGGGGAGCGGACGACGTTGGCGGCCAGCTCGCGGACGTAGTCGACCTTCTCCTCGGCGAGGACCGGCACGCCCGCCTTGAACGGCTCGGCGGCCTCCTCGGCGGAGCCGACGACCCACACGCCCTTGCCGTCGTACCCGCCGCGGACGGTCTTGAGGACGACCGGGAAGCCGTCGCCCTCCGCCGCGAAGGCGGCGACGTCGGCCGGATCGTCCACGATCCGGTGCCGCGGGCACGGAATGCCGATCTCGGTGAGTTTCGCGCGCATCACCCCCTTGTCCTGGGCGTGCACCAGCGCGTCGGGCCCGGGGCGCACGGGGATGCCGTCCGCCTCCAGGGCGCGCAGGTGCTCGGTGGGCACGTGCTCGTGATCGAAGGTGATCACGTCGCAGCCGCGCGCGAACTCGCGCAGCGTCTCCAGGTCGCGATAGTCGCCGACGACGACGTCGTTCACCACCTGCGCCGCGGAGTCCTGCGGGGTGTCACTGAGGAGCTTGAACCTGATGCCCAGCGGGATGCCCGCCTCGTGCGTCATGCGCGCGAGCTGGCCACCGCCGACCATGCCGACTACCGGAAACGTCACACCCCTAGGGTATCGGCCATCCCGGGGCGGCCGGATACCGTCCCCCGCCCGGTCCCTCTCCCCGCCCCTCTCCCCGGCACCGCCCGGCCCCGCCCGGCACCGCCCGGCCCCCGGCGTGGTCCGTGCCGGGGCGCTCGCCCGTCTCTTTCCGGCCCGTTTCCGACCCGTTCGCCTGCTGTGGCCCGCTTCACGGGCATGGGCGGGCCCGCGCCGATAGCATGGCGGCGTCGACGGAATCTACCGACGGGAGCTGCACAGCCATGGAACGTCGTTCCGCGGGGCTGCAACGGCTCGTACGCGAGGTGGCCAAGTTCGGGGCCGTCGGCGGGGCCGGCGTCCTCGTCAACCTCGGCGTGTTCAACCTGGTCCGGCACGTCTCCGGCCTGCCGGTGGTGCGCGCCAGCATCATCGCGACCGTCGTGGCGATCGCCTTCAACTACGTCGGCTTCCGCTACTGGACGTACCGGGACCGCGACAAGAGCGGGCGCACCCGGGAGCTGACGCTGTTCCTGCTGTTCAGCGCCGTCGGCCTGGTGATCGAGAACGGCGTGCTGTACCTGGCGACCTACGGCTTCGGCCTCGACAGCCCGCTGCAGACCAACGTCTCCAAGTTCGCCGGCATCGGCGTGGCGACCCTGTTCCGGTTCTGGTCGTACCGCACCTGGGTGTTCCGGGCGATGCCCGCCCGGGCGGCGCAGTCGATCCTCGCGGCCGAGGCGACGAAGCCGGCGCCGACGCAGCGCGTGCCCTGACCCGGGCCGCTCAGCGGACCGTCGGCCGGTCCTCGTCCGGCTTCCGGGAGGGGGGCGTGCGCGAGAGGAACAGGCCGAAGACCGGGGGCTGCGCCTGCAGCAGCTCCAGACGCCCGCCGTCGGCCTCGGCGAGGTCCCGGGCGACGGCCAGGCCGATGCCCGTGGAGTTCCGCCCGCTGATCGTGCGCTCGAAGATCCTCGCGCCGAGGTCGGCCGGCACGCCGGGCCCCTCGTCGGTGACCTCGATCACGGCCTGGTTGCCGGTGACCCGGGTGCGCAGGGCGACGGTCCCGCCGCCGTGCATCAGGGAGTTCTCGATCAGCGCGGCGAGCACCTGGGCGACCGCGCCCGGGGTGCCCACCGCCTGCAGATGCCGCTTGCCGGAGCTGACGATGGCCCGGCCGGCGCTGCGGTAGGCGGGCCGCCACTCGGCGAGCTGCTGCTGGATGACCTCGTCCAGGTCGAAGGTGACGGCGGAGCCGGTGCGCGGGTCGCGGGAGTTCGTCAGCAGCCGCTGCACGACGTCGGTCAGCCGCTCGACCTGCGTCAGCGCGATGGTCGCCTCCTCCTTCACCGTCTCCGGGTCGTCGGTGAGGGTGATCTCCTCCAGCCGCATGGACAGCGCGGTCAGCGGGGTGCGGAGCTGGTGGGAGGCGTCGGCCGCGAGCCGCCGCTCGGCGGTCAGCATGCGCCCGATCCGCTCGGCGGAGGAGTCCAGCACATCGGCGACCCGGTCCAGCTCGGGGACGCCGTACCGCTTGTGCCGGGGGCGCGGGTCGCCGGAGCCGAGGCGCTCGGCGGTCTCGGCGAGGTCGGTCAGCGGGGAGGCGAGCCGGTTGGCCTGCCGTACGGCGAGCAGCACCGCCGCGATCACGGCGAGCAGCGCCACCAGCCCGATGATCACCAGGGTGCGGCCGACCTCCCGGGTCACCGCGGAGCGGGGCTCCTGCACGGTGACGGTCTCGCCCTCCTCGCCCTTCTGCTCGGCGCGGATGACCTCGCCCCGCGGCTTGCGGCCGATCTCGATGTCAGGCCGGCCGGGCATGCGGATGACCGCGTACTGGGACTTGCTGACCGGGTTGCGCAGCACCTCCGCGTTGACGTTCTCGGAGGCGAGGATCCGGCTGTCCACGATGCTGGCCAGCCGCACCGCCTCGGACTCCACCCGCTCCTGGGCGCTGTCGCTGATGGTCCGGGTCTCCACGATCACCAGGGAGACGCCGAAGACGGCGATCACCACCAGGACGACGGCGAGGGTGGACTGGATGAGACGTCGGCGCATGGTCCGTTACCCGAGGTGCCCGCCGGCGCCCGGCTCAGCTCTTCTCGAAGCGGAAGCCCACACCGCGCACCGTCGCGATGTACCGGGGGTTCGCCGCGTCGTCGCCGAGCTTCTTGCGCAGCCAGGAGATGTGCATGTCGAGGGTCTTGGTGGAGGACCACCACGTCGTGTCCCAGACCTCGCGCATCAGCTGGTCCCGTGTCACCACCCGGCCGGCGTCCCGCACGAGCACCCGCAGCAGGTCGAACTCCTTGGCCGTGAGCTGGAGTTCCTCGTCGCCCATCCACGCCCGGTGCGACTCGACGTCGATCCGCACGCCGTGCGTGGCCGGCGGCTGCTGGGGCTCGGCGGCGCCGCGCCGCAGCAGGGCCCGGACCCGGGCGAGGAGTTCGGCCAGCCGGAAGGGCTTGGTGACGTAGTCGTCGGCGCCCGCGTCCAGACCGACGACGGTGTCCACCTCGTCGGCGCGCGCGGTCAGGATGAGGATCGGCACGGTGTGGCCGTCGGCGCGGAGCCGGCGGGCGACCTCCAGGCCGTCCATGCCGGGCAGGCCCAGGTCCAGCACGACCAGGTCGACGCCGCCCTGCAGGCCGGCGTCGAGCGCGGCGGGTCCGTCCTCGCGCACCTCGACCTCGTACCCTTCCCGGCGCAGGGCGCGGGCCAGCGGCTCCGAGATGGACGCGTCGTCCTCGGCGAGCAGTACACGGGTCATGAGCTGATGGTAGACCGCCCGTCCGACACGCCGGGGTGTGATCGCGCCCGGCAGTTCTTACCTTCGCCCGCCTCTGGTACGGACCATGGACCCGGAGGTGCGATCGTAGAGGGACCTTCGATCCCGTCGGCACGGTTCCCGCGACACCTGTGAACCGCGTCTCAAGTCGTTTCATGTCCGGCAGTGTCCTGCCGTATGGTGACCTGAACGCCTCCAGTACACCGGGGACCTTCGGCGGCAACGCACGCCGAGGGTCTTCTTCGTGTGCGCGGGCTGATCCCCGTCAGCCTCGGAAGGAATGACCCCCTGGCCGGGCCCCGGACGCAGCGACGCGTCGCGGGGCGTGGATCCCGGTGGTCGCCGTCCCCGCTCCGCGACCCGGAGCGGACTCCCCTCGGGCGTGGGGCGGACGGCCGACCCCGCCGGCGCCGGCCGCACCCCCACCGGGCGCGCAACGCTCAAGCCGCGCGTCCCGACCAGCAAGGAACGACCATGGCGTCCAGCCTGACGAAGGACTCGACCCGACCGGACACCCCCGGTTCCGAGAAGACCTTCTTCGGCCACCCCCGCGGACTGGCCACCCTCTTCATGACCGAGATGTGGGAGCGCTTCTCCTACTACGGCATGAGGGCCCTGCTCCCGCTGTACCTGGTGGCTCCGGGTGGCCTGCACCTGAACGCGGGCACGGCGACCGCGATCTACTCGGTGTACGTGTCGCTCGTGTACCTGCTCACCCTGCCCGGCGGCTGGTTCGCCGACCGTGTGCTCGGCCCGCGCAAGACGGTCGCCGTCGCCGGTCTGATCATCATGCTCGGCCATCTGTGCCTGGCGCTGCCGGTGGCCGCCGCCTTCTTCGTCGGCCTGGGTCTCGTCGCCATCGGCTCCGGTCTGCTGAAGGCCAACATCTCCACGATGGTCGGCCACCTCTACAAGGGCCCGGACGACCCGCGCCGGGACGGCGGCTTCACGCTGTTCTACATCGGCATCAACCTCGGCGCCTTCGTCGCACCGCTGGTCATCGGCACCGTCGGCGAGAACGTCAGCTGGCACCTGGGCTTCGCGCTGGCCGCGCTCGGCATGGCGCTGGGTCTCGCCCAGTACCTGCTCGGCGGACGCCACCTGGACGAGCGCAGCAGCGAGGTCCCGACCCCGCTGTCCGCCGAGGAGAAGGCCGCCACGCTGCGCAAGGGCCTGATCTGGCTGGCCGTCGCCGCGGTCTTCTACGGCGCCGTCGGCTTCACCGGCCACTTCACGCTGAACTGGGCGCTGATCCCGCTCACCCTCATCGGCCTGATCGTGCCGATCCTGGTCATCACCCGGATACTGCGGGACAAGGAGCTGGACTCGGCCGAGCGCTCCAAGGTGTCGGCGTACATCTGGTTCTTCGCCGCCGCCGCCGTCTTCTGGATGATCTACGACCAGGGCGGCTCGACCCTGTCGATCTTCGCCGGGAAGAAGGCCGACAACTCGATCCTCGGCTGGGAGTTCCCGGTCTCCTGGTACCAGTCGGTCAACCCGGTTCTGATCATGGCCCTGGCGCCCGTCTTCGCCTGGCTGTGGCTGTGGCTGAACCGCCGCGGCAAGGAGCCGAGCACGATCGTGAAGTTCGCCTCCGGCCTGCTCCTGGTGGGCGCGTCCTTCGTCCTCTTCCTCGCCCCGCTGTCGATCGCCGAGGGCGGTCACAAGGCCGCGGCGGCGTGGCTGGCCGCGATCTACTTCGTGCAGACCGTCGGCGAGCTGACGCTGTCGCCGGTGGGTCTGTCCGTGACGACGAAGATGGCGCCGAAGAAGTACGCCTCCCAGATGATGGGCGTCTGGTTCCTCGCGGTCACCGCGGGCGACTCCGTCACCGCCCTGCTGTCGAACCCGGCCGTCGGCGGCGTCAACCTCGACCGGATGGGCTTCGTCGCCCTGGAGGCCGTGCTGGCCCTGGTCGCGGGCGTCGCGGTGTGGATGTACCGCAACAAGGTCAAGCAGCTGATGGGCGACGTCCGCTAGGCGTCCGCAGGGCTCTGCCGACGGAGGGCCACCGCATCCCCGGGATGCGGTGGCCCTCCGTCGCGTCATCCCGGGGAAGCGAACGGCCGCCCCGCACCGATCCGGTCGCCGAGCCCCGTCGCCGGGGTCGGCGGCCGGGGGGCGACCGTCCGCCGGGTGAGCGGCTCGGCGTGCGCCCGGCGGCCGGGGGGCAACCGTCCGCCGGGTGAGCGGCTCGCCGTGCGCCACGCCGGAACCGGCGGCCAGGGCGGGCATCCGCCGCCGGGGCGCCGCCGGCGGATGCGGCAGGGAAGTCGGCGGCACGGTGAGCCGCCTCGGCCGCAGACCGGGTGCTGCGGCCGCGCCTGGGCAGGCCGGCGGCCGCGGCTCGCGGGGTGAGCGGCGGTGAGGATCTCCCCGTACGCCGGGGTGGGCGGCCCGGCGGGGCGTGGGCCGGCGGGCGGCCCGGTGTGAACGGGCCCGCCGGGGTGGGCGGCCCGGTGCGGGCCTTCCCGTGACAGTGGGCGTCCGGTGCGTGCCGAACGGCAGGACCGGCGGTACGGATCTCCCCGCCCGGCACCGGCGGGGGCGTACCCCAGGACGGGTGCCCGGTGGGAACGGACGCGGCGGAGGGGCCGGCCCGGTGCGAGCCTTCCCGCCAACACGGGCGCCGCACGCCGGGACCGGCGCTAGGAACCTC
>NZ_JBEXTB010000010.1:13129-128057 GCF_040613915.1 Streptomyces sp. NPDC006193 | reverse complement strand
CCACGCCCGACACCGGCGGCGGGCATACCCCCAGGGCGGGTGCCCGGCGACAACGGACGCACCGGAGCGGCCGGCCCGGTGCGAGCCTTCCCGCCAACACGGGCGCCGCACGCCGGGACCGGCGCTAGGAACCTCCACGCCCGACACCGGCGGCGGGCATACCCCCAGGGCGGGTGCCCGGCGACAACGGACGCACCGGAGCGGCCGGCCCGGTGCGAGCCTTCCCGCCAGGACGGGCGCCGCACGCCGGGACCGGCGCTACGAACCTCCACGCCCGACACCGGCGGGAGCGCACCCCAGGGCCGGGGCCCGGTGGGAACGGACGCGGCGGAGGGGCCGGCCCGGTGCGGGCCTTCCGGCCAGGGCAGTTGGCCTCGGTGGGTGCCGAACGCCGGTAAGAATGCGTTCACTCCGGGCCGCCCTGCGGGGTCGCTCGCCGGGGTGGGCGGCCCGGTGGGTGCCGCGTGCCGGGTCGCGCGGAAGGGCCGGCCGGGCAGGGGACATGGCCTGCCCGGCAGGGGGTGGGTGGCCGGCCGGCTCAGGCCGGCGCGCCCAGCTCCGCCCAGACCGTCTTGCCGGGCCGGCCGGTGGCGCGGAACACGCCCCAGTCCAGGCACAGGCGCTGCACGATGAACATGCCGTGGCCGCCGGGTCGGCCCGCCCGGTGCGGGGTGCGCGGGGCGGGCTGGCCGGCGCCCCGGTCGGAGACCTCGACCCGGATCACCTTGTTGTCGCAGGAGAGGAGCAGGTCGTCGGGGCCCTCGGCGTGCAGGCAGGCGTTGGTGACCAGTTCGGAGACGACGAGCAGCACGTCCTCCGCGGCGGCCCGCTGATCGGCGGTGGCGGCCGGCAGCCAGCCCCACGCGTACAGCGCCTGGCGGGTGAAGTCGCGGGCGAGCGGGACGACCCCGCTCTCGCCTTCCAGGCGGAGTCTGCGGACCTCCCGGCCCCGTGCCTGCTGTGTGCCGGCGGTCGCCCCGGACGGCACGGACGGCGCGGCTGCCCCCGTGGCCGCGCCGGCAGCCGGCACAGCCTCCTCGGACGCCCCGGAAGCGCCGCTGGGCTCCGGGCCGCGGTCGCCCGGCGAGTAAGGCCGGGTGGTGCTCATCAGCGCTTCACCTCACCGATTCACCAGTTCATGATTCAAAAGTCCGGTCACAAGGTCCGGCACGCCGGTGCCGGGCGGTCGTACGTCGCCCGGCCGCCGTTCCTCCGCCGTCCGCGCGGGTCCCGTGTCCGCGCGTCCGCCGGGGCCGCGTCCCGTCCAGGCCGTTCGCCGGTCCCGCAAGGGGCCGGCGGCCGGCCGGGCGCCTCCTGGTTCTTCTGCCCTCTCCTGCCCGACCGATCCGGCGGAACACCCCCGTGTTCGAGGTGACGGACGCAACGCGCGCGTCGGCCGGTTCCGGACCGGGCGGGCGGGGCGGAGGGTCAGTCGGCACCGTCGGCCAGGGCCGCCTCCACGGAGTCGTGGACGCTGAAGACCGCCTCGGCACCCGTGATCTCGAACACGCGGGCGACCACCGGCTGCATTCCGGCCAGATGGACCCCGCCTCCGGCGGCCTCCGCCTTCAGCCGGGCGCCGAGCAGGACGTTCAGCCCCGTGGAGTCGCAGAACTCCAGGCGTGAGCAGTCCACCACGAGCCGCGCGAAGCCCTTGGCCAGAAGGTCGTCGAGGGGCTCACGCAAAAGATCGGCGGTGTGGTGGTCGAGCTCACCTGCCGGTGTCACTACGGCGCTGGAGCCCTCTTCCCGCACCTCCACCAGAAGCCGGCCCGACTGTGCGCTGCCGACCGTCCCGTGGTCCATGCCGTCTCTCTCCCGAGGTCGTGGCTGCTGATGCCCTCGAACATTACGCCTTCCCTGCGCACTCCGACACCCGAACATCCGCACACAAACGGACATACCGTCACAGAATGCACTTGCGACCCGCTCGGTGCAGCGGGTAGGGCTAGTAGGAACACGTACCCCTACACGCCGGCTTCGGAGGCGCCGCACACCGTAGTGCACGCACTGGCTTCGGCAGCCATATGCCGAGAACGATGGAGGACACCCATGTCACCCCGGCTCGACGCATCGCCTACCCCGATCGCGACGTCGACACCCTCACCGGACCCACTGGATCATCCCATCGACCCCCTCGATCCCCTCGAGGGACTCCCGGAGATCCCCCCGTACGCCGAGATCGGCGCCGTCGACGCTCGGGCCCTGTCCAAGACCCTCTTCGAGCGGCTGGAGTCGCTGGAGGAAGGGACGCACGAGTACGCGTACGTCCGCAACACGCTCGTCGAGCTGAACCTCGCGCTCGTCAAGTTCGCCGCCTCCCGCTTCCGCTCCCGCAGCGAGCCCATGGAGGACATCATCCAGGTCGGCACGATCGGCCTGATCAAGGCGATCGACCGCTTCGAACTCTCACGCGGTGTGGAGTTCCCCACATTCGCGATGCCGACCATCATCGGCGAGATCAAACGCTTCTTCCGCGACACCTCGTGGTCCGTGCGCGTCCCGCGCCGGCTGCAGGAGCTGCGGCTGGACCTCGCCAAGGCCGGGGACGAACTGGCGCAGAAGCTGGACCGCGCCCCCACCGTCGCGGAACTCGCCGAACGCCTCGGCATCTCCCACGACGAGGTCGTCGAGGGCATGGCCGCGTCGAACGCCTACACCGCCGCCTCGCTGGACGCCCAGCCCGAGGAGGACGAGTCCGAGGGCGCGCTCGCGGACCGCATCGGATACGAGGACCACGGGCTGGAGGGCATCGAGTACATCGAGTCGCTCAAGCCCCTGATCGCCGGGCTCCCGCCGCGGGACCGGAAGATCCTCTCCCTGCGGTTCGTCGCGAACATGACCCAGTCGGAGATCGGCGAGGAGCTCGGCATCTCCCAGATGCACGTCTCCCGGCTGCTGTCGCGCACGCTCGGGCGGCTGCGCAAGGGGCTGACCGCGGAGGAGTGACCCTCCTGCGTGCCGCGGCAGGCGGCCCGGCGCCATTGCCGGGCCGCCGCGCCGTCCACGGGACGCACTTCACGCAGTCCCGTGTATCCCCTGTCCCCGCCGCCATGCCTCCACCGCGGGAACGTCTTCGCACCACCCCCGGCCGCCGCCCGGGTCCGGCGTTCACAGCACCCGTGCGCCGCGGCGCCAGACGCCGGTGACCAGGGGCACGCCCGGCCGGTAGGCCAGGTGGACGTGGCTGGGGGCGTCCAGGAGGATCAGGTCGGCGCGGGCGCCCGGGGCGACGCGGCCGATGTCGGTGCGGCGCAGGGCCGCGGCGCCGCCCGCCGTGGCCGACCAGACCGCCTCGTCGGGGGTCATCCGCATGTCGCGGACGGCGAGGGCGATGCAGAACGGCACGGACGAGGTGAACGACGAGCCCGGGTTGCAGTCCGTCGACAGGGCGACCGTGACCCCCGCGTCCAGGAGGCGGCGGGCGTCCGGCCACTCGGCGCGGGTGGAGAACTCGGCGCCGGGCAGCAGGGTCGCGACCGTACGGCTGTTCGCCAGGGCGTCCACGTCGGCGTCCGTGAGGTGCGTGCAGTGGTCGGCGCTGGCCGCGTCCAGTTCGACGGCGAGCTGGACGCCGGGGCCGTGGGAGAGCTGGTTGGCGTGGATGCGCGGCTGCAGGCCCTTCGCCCTGCCCGCCGTGAGGATCGCGCGGGCCTGGTCGCCGTCGAAGGCGCCCTTCTCGCAGAAGACGTCGATCCAGCGGGCGTGCGGGGCGCAGGCGTCCAGCATCTCGCCGGTGACCAGGGCGACGTAGCCGGCCGGGTCGTCGGCGTGTTCGGGGCTGACGACGTGCGCGCCGAGGTACGTCACCTCGTCGGTGTGCCGCGCGGCGATGCGCAGGGCGCGGGACTCGTCCTCGACGGTCAGGCCGTAGCCGGACTTCGTCTCGAAGGTCGTCGTGCCCTGGCGCAGGCCCTCGGCCAGGTACCGGGTGAGGTTGGCCTCCAGTTCCGCGTCGCTCGCCGCGCGGGTGGCCGCGACCGTGGTGCGGATGCCGCCCGCGGTGTAGGAGCGGCCGGACATGCGGGCGTTGAACTCCTGCGTGCGGTCGCCCGCGAAGACCAGGTGGGAGTGGGAGTCCACGAATCCCGGCAGCACCGCCCGGCCGCCCGCGTCGACCCGGTTGTCAGTGGCGGGTGCTTTGCTGGATCCACCGGTCCACGCGACGCGGTCGCCGTCGATGACGACGGCCGCGTCCTGGATCAGACCGAGCGGGGAGCCGTCACCGAGGGAGGGGTCGTTGGTGACCAGCGTGGCGATGTTGGTGATGACGGTGCTGCTGCTCATGGTGTCCTCGTGGGTGATCGTCAGGCGCGGAGGGCTTCGACCGCCCGCGCGAGCGCTTGCGGCACATCGGGTACGAGCGTGTGCGCCCCGTCGCGCACGACGTGCCGGCCGCCCACGACCGTGTGTCGTACGTCCGCCGCGCTCGCCGCGAATACGGCCGTCTCGGCGCCCAGCCCGGGCGGCGGCCCGGCGGTCCTGACCGAGTCCAGGGCGATCGTCGTCAGATCGGCGAGCGCGCCGGGCTGGATGGCGCCGGCCTCGTCCCAGCCGAGGGCGGCATGGCCGTCGGCGGTGGCGGCCCGCAGCAGGGCGGCGGCCGTCCAGTGGCCCCGGGTGCGGGTGCGCAGCCGCTCGTTCAGCTCCATCGCGCGCGCCTCTTCGAGCAGGTCGATGACGGCGTGGCTGTCGGAGCCGAGGGAGAGCGGGGAGCCGGCCCGCTGGAGGGCGACGGCCGGGCCGATGCCGTCGGCCAGGTCCCGCTCGGTGGTGGGGCACATGCAGGTGCCGGTGCCCGAGCCGCCGAGCAGGGCGATGTCCTCGTCGGTGAGGTGGGTGCTGTGCACGCCGGTGGTGCGCGGCCCGAGGACCCCGTGGTCGGCGAGCAGCCGGGTGGGCGTGCGGCCGTGGGCGGCGAGGCAGGCGTCGTTCTCCGCGGTCTGCTCCGACAGGTGCACGTGCAGCGGGGCCCGCCGCTCCCCGGCCCACCGCGCCACGGTGGCGAGCTGCTCGGCGGGCACGGCCCGCACCGAGTGGATCGCCGCCCCGATCCGCGCGTGATCCCGCTCCTTGAGAACCGCACAGCGTTCGGCCCAGGCCTCCGCGCTGCCGTCGGAGAACCGCCGCTGGTGGGCGTTGGGCGGCTCCCCGAAGCCCGATGACAGGTAGCAGGTGTCGAGGAGGGTGATCCGGATGCCGGCCTCGGCGGCGGCGGCGATCAGCGCCTCGCCCATGGCGTTGGGGTCGGCGTAGCGGGCGCCGCCCGGCGCGTGGTGCACGTAGTGAAACTCGCCGACGCACGCGATGCCGGCGAGCGCCATCTCGGCGAACACCGCGCGGGCGAGCGCGTGGTAGCTATCCGGGGTCAGCCGGTCGGCGACGGAGTACATCACCTCGCGCCAGGTCCAGAAGGTGCCGCTGCCGACCTGCACCGCGCCGCGCAGGGCGCGGTGGAAGGCGTGGCTGTGGGCGTTGGCGAGTCCCGGCAGGGTCAGCCCGCGCAGGATCTCGGCGCCGGGCGGCGGAGCGGGCACGCCGGTGCGGACGGCGGTGATCCGGCCGTCCTCCGTGTCCACGGCCACGCCGGACTCGACGGCCGTGCCGAGCCAGGCGTGCTCCAACCAGTAGGTCACCTCGGTCACCTGCAGGCCAGTCCTTCCAGTACGTCGGCGAGCGCGCGCACCCCGGCCACGCAGTCGTCCTCGGCCGCGAACTCGGCCGGGGAGTGCGAGACACCGGTGGGGTTGCGCACGAACAGCATGGCGGTCGGAACGCTCCCGGACAGGATCCCGGCGTCGTGTCCGGCCCCGGTGCCGAGGACGGGCACCTTCAGGCCGGTGTCCGCGCCCAGGATGCGGCCGAGTTCGTCGCGCAGGGCGTGGTCGAACTCGACGACCGGGGTGAAGGACTCCCGGACCACGTCGAGGCCGACGCCGTGCGCGGCGGCGTGACCGCGCGCCGCCTTCTCCACTCCCCCGACGACCGCGTCCAGGGTCTCCTGGTCGGCGGCGCGGGAGTCGAGCCAGCCGCGCACCAGCGAGGGGATGGCGTTGACGCCGTTCGGCTCGACGGAGATCTTGCCGAAGGTGGCGACGGCGCCGGCGCGTTCGGCCTCGCGGCGGGCGGCGAGCACGGTCTCGGCACAGGACAGCATCGGGTCGCGGCGGTCGGCCAGCCGGGTGGTGCCGGCGTGGTTGGCCTCGCCGCGGAAGTCGAACCGCCAGCGGCCGTGCGGCCAGATGGCGCTGGCGATGCCGATGCGGTCGCCGGACAGGTCCAGCGCGCGGCCCTGTTCGACGTGCAGTTCCACGAAGGCGCCGATCCGGGCCAGCCGTTCGGGGTCGGGTCCGATGGCCTCGGGGTCGTACCCGGCGGCCTCCATGGCCCGCGGCAGGCTCACTCCGTCGCCGTCGGTGAGCCGGTGCGCCTGCTCGGGGGTCAGCAGGCCGGCGGTGAGCCGGGACCCGACGCAGGCGAGCCCGAACCGGGCCCCCTCCTCGTCCCCGAAGTTGACGACGGCGAGGGGTCTGGCGATGCGCGCTCCCCTGCCGCGCAGCTCGTCCAGCGCCGCGAAGGCGGAGACGACGCCGAGGGGCCCGTCGAAGGCTCCTCCGTCGGGCACGGAGTCCAGATGCGAGCCGGTGACGACGGCGTCCCCGGCGGCCGGGTCCCCCAGCCAGGCCCACTGGTTGCCGTTGCGGTCGACCTCGTACGCCAGCCCGCGGTCCTCGGCCTGCTGCCGGAACCAGGCCCGGCAGTCGGCGTCGGCGCCGGTCCAGGCGTAGCGGCGGTAGCCGCCGGAGGCGGAGCTGCGGCCGATCGGCAGCAGCTCCGCCCACATGCTGTGGAAGCTCACGCGTCGTCACCTTCGCGCATGGGGACCCGCACACCGCGCTCGGCCGCCACGGACTCGGCGATGTCGTATCCGGCGTCGACGTGCCGGATGACGCCCATTCCGGGGTCGTTGGTGAGGACGCGCCGGATCTTCTCGCCGCCGAGCTTCGTGCCGTCGGCCACGGTGACCTGGCCGGCGTGGAGGGAGCGGCCCATGCCGACGCCGCCGCCGTGGTGGACGGAGACCCAGGACGCGCCGGAGGCCACGTTGACCATGGCGTTGAGCAGCGGCCAGTCGGCGATCGCGTCGGAGCCGTCGAGCATGGCCTCGGTCTCGCGGTACGGGGAGGCGACGGAGCCGCAGTCCAGGTGGTCGCGGCCGATGGCCAGCGGGGCGGCCAGCTCACCGCTGGCCACCATGTCGTTGAAGCGCTCGCCGGCCTTGTCGCGCTCGCCGTAGCCGAGCCAGCAGATGCGGGCGGGCAGGCCCTGGAAGTGCACCTTCTCGCCGGCCATCCTGATCCAGCGGGCCAGGGACTCGTTCTCCGGGAACAGCTCCAGGATCGCCTTGTCGGTCCTGGCGATGTCGGCGGGGTCGCCGGACAGGGCCGCCCAGCGGAAGGGGCCCTTGCCCTCGCAGAACAGCGGGCGGATGTAGGCGGGGACGAAGCCGGGGAAGGCGAACGCCCGGTCGTAGCCGGCGAGCCGGGCCTCGCCGCGGATGGAGTTGCCGTAGTCGAACACCTCGGCGCCGGCGTCCATGAAGCCGACCATGGCCTCGACGTGCCGCGCCATGGACTCGCGGGCGCGCGTGGTGAAGCCGGCCGGGTCCTTCGCCGCCTCGGCGGCCATGTCCTCGAAGGCCGTCCCCACGGGCAGGTACGACAGCGGGTCGTGGGCGGAGGTCTGGTCGGTGACGATGTCGACGGGGGCGTTCATCGCGAGCAGCTGCGGGACCAGCTCCGCCGCGTTGCCGAGGACGCCGACGGAGAGCGGGCGGCGGGCGTCGCGGGCCTCGACGGCCAGCCGGAGCGCGTGGTCGAGGCTGTCGGCCCTGACGTCCAGGTAGCGGTGCTCGATGCGGCGCTCGATGGCGCGCGGGTCGCAGTCGATGCAGAGGGCGACGCCGTCGTTCATGGTCACGGCGAGGGGCTGGGCGCCGCCCATGCCGCCGAGTCCGGCCGTGAGGGTGATCGTCCCGGCGAGGGTGCCGCCGAACTTCTTGGCGGCTACGGCGGAGAAGGTCTCGTAGGTGCCCTGGAGGATGCCCTGGGTGCCGATGTAGATCCAGGAGCCGGCGGTCATCTGGCCGTACATGGTCAGGCCGAGGGCCTCCAGGCGGCGGAACTCCTCCCAGGTGGCCCAGTCGCCGACCAGGTTGGAGTTGGCGATGAGGACGCGGGGGGCCCACTCGTGGGTCTGCATGACGCCGACCGGGCGGCCGGACTGGACCAGCATGGTCTCGTCCTGCTTGAGGGTCCGCAGCGTGCGGACCATGGCGTCGAAGGAGCGCCAGTCGCGGGCGGCCTTGCCGGTGCCGCCGTAGACGACGAGCTTGTCGGGGTGCTCGGCGACCTCGGGGTCGAGGTTGTTCTGCAGCATGCGCAGGGCGGCCTCCTGCTGCCATCCCAGGGCGCTGAGCCCGGTGCCGCGCGGCGCTCGTACGGGGCGGGGTCCCGACATCGTCTGCCTCCTCCTGTGCCTACGTCTATTCACATCCTGTCGCCCTGAATAGAGCTAGTCAATACACCGCGGGGGCTCCGTCGGCGCCCGGCGGGTGTTTGGCTGGAGGCACCGGTCGCCGAGACAGGACGGGGATGCCGTGGAGCACATCGGGAGCGAGGCGCGCGAACGGGCCGGCCGGAGGGACCGGGCGGTGCGGGCGGCGGTCGGGCAGGGGCTGCTGGGACCGGACTGCGCCGTGGCGGCACTGCTGGACGTCACCGGCATCCGCCGGTCCGCGGCGGAGCTGCGGGCGGCGTTCGGGGCGGTGCTGCCCGCCGGGACGCCGGTGCTGCACGCGTTCGCGGTGAAGGCGACCCCGCTGGTGCCGGTGCTGCGGCTGCTGCACGAGGCGGGCGTGGGCGCGGAGGCGGCGAGCCCCGGGGAGCTGGCGCTGGTGCGCGCGGCCGGGGTGCCGGCCGCGCGGACGGTGCTGGACTCGCCGGCGAAGACGCCGGCGGAGCTGCGCGAGGCGCTGGCCCTGGGCGTCGCGGTCAACGTGGACAACCCGCAGGAGCTGGGCCGCCTGGACGCCCTCGTCGGCGCCGGGCCCGTCCGGTCCCCGCTCGGCGTCCGGGTCAACCCCCAGATCGGCGCCGGGGCGATCGGGGCGACCTCGACGGCGACGCGGACCTCGAAGTTCGGGGTGGCTCTGCGCGACGAGGGGGCGCGCGCGTGGGTCCTGCGGGCGTACGCTGAGCGGCCGTGGCTCACCCGGCTGCACGCGCACACCGGCTCGCAGGGCGTCCCGCTGTCGCTGCTGGCGCGGGGCGTGGCGGAGGCGTACGCGCTCGCCGAGGAGATCAACGCGCACGTCGGACGGCGGCAGGTCGACACGCTGGACATCGGCGGCGGGCTGCCGGTGAACTTCGCGTCCGAGGAGACGACGCCGTCGTACGCGCAGTACGCGCGGCTGCTGGCCGGCCGGGTGCCGGGACTGTTCGGCGGGCGGTACGGGCTGGTCACCGAGTTCGGGCGGTCGCTGCTGGCCCGGCACGGGACCGTGGTGGCCCGGGTGGAGTACACCAAGAGCGCGGGCGGGCGGCGGATCGCGGTGACGCACGCGGGCGTGCAGGTGGCGACGCGGACCGTGTACGCGCCGGGGTCGTGGCCGCTCCGGATCGCCGCGTACGACGCCGGGGGACGCCCGAAGCGGGGGCCGGAGACGGTGCAGGACGTGGCCGGGCCGGCCTGCTTCTCCGGCGACCTGCTGGCCGAGGGGCGCGCGCTGCCCCTGCTGGAGCAGGGCGACTACGCGGCGGCGCTGGACACGGGCGCGTACTACTTCGCGCACCACTACGCCTACAACTCCCTGGCCCGCCCGGGCGTGTACGGCTTCGCACCGGACGGCGAGGGGGGCGTGGCCTTCGCGACCGTGCGGGAGCCGCAGACGGTCGCGGAGGTGGTGGCGGAGTCCGGAGGGGCGCACGCGTCCGCGCTCACCACCCTCGATGCGCCCGAGCGCCGTTGACAGCCGCCGCCCGGGTTCGAACAAATGAAGCAACAGCCGTGACACACACGCCAGTCGGGCAACACTAGTGCGCCGGACGCATGTTCCGTCGGAAAATGCCAAAGGCCTCACCTCCCGCACACACGTTGCGTAGTGTCGGCGTCACTCAGCCGGAGTCCCAGGCGGGAGGGGAGCCACGGTGCCCGGAATCGACGAGTGCTTACTGGAAGCGATGCGGTTGCCCGGCGCCCGGGGAGCCGCGCTGGTGGACTGGACGAGCGGACTGGCGCTCGGCGCGGTCGGCGAGGCGCCCGGCGGCGACCACGAGACCACCGCCGCCGAGGCGGCCGAACTGGCCCGGATGGCCGCCGAGCACGGCACCTTCGCGGTGGGCCGGGACGACCTGCCCCCGGTGGAGGACGTGATCATCAGCAACGGGGACAGCTACCACCTGCTGCGGTTCGTGGACACGTCCTTCGACAGCAGCGTGTTCCTGCACCTGTGGCTCGGCCGCGAGGAGGGCAACCTCGCCCTCGCCCGGATACGGCTCGGCGAGATGGCCGCCCGGCTGGTGCTGGGATGAGCGCGGTCACGACGCCTCCGCCCGCCCTCCCCGTGCGCGAGAAAGGGGCCGCCCGCGCCCTGTCCCCGATGCTGACCCGGCTCGCCGAGGAGCGCGCCACCGGCGTCCTGCTCCGCGAGCACGGCACCCTCCACCTCGCCGAGGGCCGGGTGGTGCACGCCGAGAGCCCGCTCGCACCGGGGCTCGACGTGCTCCTCACGGCCCACGGCACCCTCGCGGCCGCCGCCTGGCAGCGGGCCGCCGCACGCAGCGCGGGCCCCCTGCACGCCGCCGAACTCCTGCTGGACGCCGGGGTGCTGCCCACCGGCGCGCTGGAGCTGTGCCACCTCGACGCGCTGTACGACGCCGGGTACTTCGCGCTGGCGCCGAGCAGCACTCCGGGCCGTTTCCGGTACGACAACGCGCCCCGGCTCGGCCCGCTGCCCTCCGTCCCGGTCGTCGCGCTGGAGCGGGAGACGCTGCGCCGCCGCCTGCTGCTGCACCGGCTGTGGCCCGACCCGGCCGGCGACAGCGTGCCGCTGGTCCGGGCGGCCCCGGCCGCCGGCACCTTCGCCGCCGCCCCGGTCACCCCCCGGCAGCGGGCCGTCCTGGACCGCGTGGACGGCGTCCGCACGGCCGCCGTCATCGCCCGCGAGCTGGGCCGGCAGGCGTTCCACACGCTGGTCGACGTCCGCCGGCTCGCGGCGGCCGGCCACATCGCCCCGGCGGCACCGGCGGCGCCCGCCCCGGCGGCCCACGTCCCGCTGCCCCACCAGGTCACCACCGACCCCGACATCGCGCTGCTGAAGAGGCTCAGGGATGCGCTGGAGGCGCTTTGAACGGCACCGCCCCGCCGAGAGGAGAGAGTTGATGGTGACCGAGGAGGACCTGCGGACCGTCCTGGGCGAGCTGCACCGCCTGCGCACCCGGGTGCCCCAGCTCACCGGAGCCCTCGCGGCCGGCGTCGACGGGCTCGTCGTCGCCCACGACACCCCCGGCGTCGCCCCGGAGGGCCTGTCGGCGCTCACCGCGGCAGCGCTCGGCGTCGCCGTCCGGGTCGCCGACGCCACCGGCAGCGGCGGCTTCCGGGAACTCCTGGTGCGCGGCGAGCACGGCTACATCGCCACCTACGCGGCCGGCCGCACCGCCGTGCTGACCCTGCTCGCCCAGGACCGGGTCAACGTCGGCCGGCTGCACCTGGAGGGCCGCCGGTCCGGCGCCCGCATCGGGGAG
Organism: Streptomyces sp. NPDC006193; assembly: GCF_040613915.1. Taxonomy (NCBI): domain Bacteria; kingdom Bacillati; phylum Actinomycetota; class Actinomycetes; order Kitasatosporales; family Streptomycetaceae; genus Streptomyces; species Streptomyces sp. NPDC006193. The sequence continues at coordinate 116,253 of NZ_JBEXTB010000010.1, read as the reverse complement.
CTGCTCGACGCCGCCGAGGCCGCCGCCCGGGCCACGCCGGCGCCACCCGCGCCGCCCTCGCCCCCGACGCCCCCCGGGGCGCTCCCGCCGCGCCCCCGTACCCCCCGCGTGCCCCGCACCGCGGCCGCCGAAGCACACACCGCAACCGACAGCTGAGAGGACCCACCATGGCCAACACCGAGACCGCTCTGAAAGAGGCCCTGACCTCCATCGAGGGCGCCACCGGCGTGGCGCTCGTCGACTACACCAGCGGGATGGCGCTGGGCACGATGGGCGGCAGCAAGACCTTCGACCTGAACGTGGCCGCCGCCGGCAACACCGACGTGATCCGCGCCAAGATGCGCACGATGGAGATGCTGGGCCTCAAGGCGGAGATCGAGGACATCCTCATCACCCTCTCCGACCAGTACCACCTGATCCGCCTGCTCAGGAGCCGCGGCGGCAACGGCCTGTTCCTCTACCTGGTCCTGGACTCGTCCCGGGCCAACCTGGCGATGGCCCGGCACCAGCTCCGGCGGATCGAGGAGGAACTGGAGGTCTGACGGCGGCTCAGACCAGCGCCGCGGTACGGCGGCGTGCCCCGCCCGGGGCCGCGTCGCCGGCCGCGATGCCCGTGCCGCGCAGGCCCTTCACGGCCTTTCCGGCGGGCCGGCCGCCCCGCCGGAGCCAGTCGACGCGCACCCACAGCAGCGTCTCCCGCTCCCGCTCCAGCCGCCCGATCCAGGCCGCCTTCAGCCGCAGCCCGGCGCCGAGCCCGGCCAGCAGCAGACCGCCGGCCACGGGCACCGCGAAGGCGGAGCCCAGGGCGGCCGCGAAGCCCAGCAGCAGCCACCAGCGGTGCCCGCGGCGCCAGTTGCGCACGGTCACCGCCCGGTCCTGCAGCACGTCGTACTTGCCCGCGCGGGCCGCGCCCCGGGCCAGGTCGGCGTACCGGCCCCGGCGGACGAGCGCCACCACGGCCGCGCCGGCCAGGAACAGCACCGCCCCCGCCAGCACCCCGATCCGACGCCCGGTCAGCCCCTCCGGAACGGCGCCGACTCCCGCGGCGACCGCTCCGAGCCACCACAACGGCGCGGCTCCCGCCCGCACGACGACGGCGACCCGAGCCAGCCCCAGTCCTCCGCGCGCCACGTCATCCTCCCGTGTCACGTGTCCACGACGTCCTGTGTCCTGTGTCTTCTGAGGAAGCTAATAGCAGAACGTGAGACGAGTCTGAGAGAACCGCTGCGGGAACGTCACTCCGCGAACAGCCCGCGTGCCGCCGCCCTGGCGTCGAACTCCTCCAGCCGGGCCTGCGCGTCCGGCAGGCCGTCGCAGACCGCCTCCAGCAGCACCCGGCCGAGCAGCATCGGCGCACACGCGGTGTCGAAGGCCAGCCCGGTGCCGACGGCGGCGGGCAGCAGCAGGTCGGAGTGCTTGGCGACCGGAGCGAACGCGGAGTCGGCGACCGTGACGACGGTCAGGCCCGCGTCCCTGGCGTAGGCGAGGGTGTCCACGACCTCGCGGGGATGGCGGGGCAGCGCGAAGCACAGCAGCGCGGTGGCGCCCGCGCGGACAGCGGCGTCGATGCGGTCCTGGATCATCGTGCCGCCCTCGTTGAGCAGCCGGACGTCCGGGTGCACCTTGGCGGCGAAGTAGGCGAAGCCGTACGCCTGGGAGGCGGCGGCGCGCAGGCCCAGCACCGGCAGCGGGCGGGAGGCGGCGAGGATCCGGCCGGCCTTCTGCACCGGGCGCGGGTCGGCCAGCAGCTCGGCGAGGTGCTTCAGGTTCTCGATCTCGGCCTCGACGGCCTGCTGGTACTCGTTGTAGGCGCCGGCGTCGGCGGCCGGCTCGGCCGGGACGACCTCGCGCAGGTGCTTGCGCAGGGCGGGGTAGCCGTCGAAGCCGAGGGCGACCGCGAACCGGGTCACCGAGGGCTGGCTGACCCCGGCCAGTTCGGCCAGCTCCACGCTGGACAGGAAGGGCACGTCGGCGGCCCGGCGCACCATGCTGTGCGCGATGCGGCGCTGGGTCGGCGTGAGCCGGTGGCCCTCGAAGAGCGCCTGCAACCGGTTGGCCGGGCTGTCGGTCGCGCTCATGACGTACTCCCCCTCAGCGAGTGCTCGACGCCCCGGGAGGGTACAGCGCCGGGGCAGGGCCGCACACGCCCGGCCATTCAAACAATGCGTCTCTGCATACCGTTATACATCCCGTACCGGCGCCGGGGAACGGCGCGTCCGCTGCCGACCGGGGGGGGCGGCGGGACGCGCCCGCGGGCGGAAGCGACGGCGGACACGCCGGCGGGCGGAGGGCGGCGGCGGACGCGCCGGCGGGCGGCGGGACCGGCCGTCAGCCGCTCCGGGGCCGGCCGCCGCCCGCGGGGGACGCAGCGTCCCGCGCCGGCCGGCCGGCCGCCTCGCCCTGGGGCGGCTCGGCGGACCGCAGCCGGTGCCTGGGCAGCGTCCGCCGGGGCGGCCTGGTGAGCGTGATCTGGCGCACCACCTGCTGGAAGCAGGCCAGCGAGGCGAAACCCGGCAGGGCGGCGGCCGCGGTGTCGAGCACGTTCCTCGGCGCCTGCGCGACGCACAGCGCCATGCCGATGGCGGAGAAGGCCAGGAGCACGCACCAGGAGTGGAAGGCCCGGCGCTGGTGCAGCGACGCGCGGAGGATGGACAGCGACGCCACCAGCCAGGGCCCGAAGACCAGCACGGGCCACCAGGTAACCGAGCTGCTCTGGGTGCGGGTCATCGCCACGAAGCGCAGCGGGTCGTAGGCGATCAGCCCGCCGAAGATGCTGACGGCGGAGGCGATGACGGTCGCCGTCGCGGCGATGGTGCAGCTGGCGATGCGCAGCCCGCTCGGGCGCTGCCGTCGCCGGACCCTGCGATGGCCCCGCGGCGGCGCATGCACCGGGGGCGGCTCCGCGGTGATCCGCGTCAGGACGTCGTGCCCGGTCTCGGCGCCCCCGTCCGCGGGAACGTCACCGGCGGACGCGGGGCTCCCGTCCGCGGGAACGTCGTGGGCGGAGGCGAGGTCCCGGCCCGCGGGAACGTCGTGGGCGGACGCGAGGTCCCGGCCCGCGGGAACGTCCTCGCTGCGGGCGGCCGGGATCCTGGCCTGCTGCTCCTCGACGGCGTCCCGCAGCAGGAAGGCCAGCTCTTCGGCGGGATCCCAGCCCGAGTCCGGGGGGATCAGGGGAGGGTAGGAGGTCTCGGCGGGTCCACGGTGCCGGCCGCCGCCGCTGCGGTGGCCGGGCGCATGTCCGTACGCATATCCGTCCGCATAACCGACGGGGGGGTCCGGGTGGTGGCCCGTCCACTCATCATGCATGACGCTGCTTGATCATTCCGCCGGCGAATCGCTGAACCGTGTGCCCGCGCCCGTCCAGCGCCTGGAAAGATCCCTTTCCAGCGCGCTCATCGCGTCCATGAAATTCTGGAGGATTTCCTCGGTCACCTCGAGTGTGACGGGGAGGCCACCCTTCATCAGGATTCCCCTGGCCGGGTCCGTGTGGGGCGGCGCGGGCAGATAAGTGTAGGAACCCAGTCGCACGGTGCGCCTGACGGTGGAGTACGACAGTTCTTGGGCAGATTCGAGCATGTGCTCGCTCATCGCCTTCGTCATATTCCAACTAACGCCGCCGTTCGGTGATGGGTGTGCGGCAAACGAGTGAAGGATTAGCCGGACAACCACCTTGTTCAGGTATCTGCCGTACCGATAGGCGGCTGTATGAAGAATGACGAGCGGCAGAGTGCGTCATGTGAGGCGAGCGGCCGCATTCGGCGTCGCGCGCTTTTGCTCCGGAACAGCCGGAACGCGGCCGGGAAAGCAATTACCGGAATACCCGGAACCGTGCATGAATCGATCACCGCCCGGACGGGCCGGGGGCGGACTGCCGCGGGGACCGCCGCACCCCCGTTTCCGGGGGGCGGGACGACGGCGGTCCCCGCGCGGGACGCGGCCCGGGTCAGGCCGGGGCGTGCGCGTCCGTGGCGTCCGTGGAGGTCCGGGAGCCGCTCCGGAGGTCCGTGACGCCGTTCGCCGCCGGCCCGACGGGGAGACTTCCCGTGCTGAACGCCCCGGGTGCCTCCTCGCCCTGCCGACACCCACCACTGTGCCGGAGCCGTGTTAAGCGGGTGCTGCGCGGACGTGACACGCGCGTACCGGTTGCGCGAACCGCGGCTCGGCGGGGGTCACCGGGGGTTCACCGGGCGTCCTACCTGCTGCCGCCCTTGGCGAGGAAGGCCAGCAGGTCCTGGCGGCTGACCACACCGGTCGGCTTGCCCTCGACCAGGACGATCGCCGCGTCCGCCGCGCCCAGCACCTGCATCAGGTCGCCGACCGGCTCGCCGGAGCCGACCTGGGGCAGCGGGGCCGACATGTGCTTCTCCAGCGGGTCGTCCAGGGAGGCCCGCTTGCTGAACAGGGCGTCCAGCAGCTCGCGTTCCACGACCGAGCCGACGACCTCGGCGGCCATCACGTCCGGGTGGCCGGCGCCCGGCTTGACGACCGGCATCTGCGAGACGCCGTACTCGCGCAGCACCTCGATGGCCTGGCCGACGGTCTCCTCCGGGTGCATGTGCACCAGGGACGGGATGGAGCCGCCCGCCTTGTCGTCCAGGACGTCGCCGACGCGGGCGCTGGGACCCTCGTCCTCCAGGAAGCCGTAGTCGGCCATCCACTCGTCGTTGAAGATCTTGCTGAGGTAGCCGCGCCCGCTGTCCGGCAGCAGGACCACCACGACGTCGTCCGGGCCGAGGCGCTCGGCGACCCGCAGCGCGGCCACGACGGCCATGCCGCAGGAGCCGCCCACCAGCAGGCCCTCCTCCCGGGCCAGCCGGCGGGTCATCTGGAAGGAGTCCTTGTCGGAGACGGCGACGATCTCGTCGGCGACGGTGCGGTCGTAGGCGGTGGGCCAGAAGTCCTCACCGACGCCCTCGACCAGGTACGGCCGTCCCGAGCCGCCGGAGTACACCGAGCCCTCGGGGTCGGCGCCGATCACCTTCACCGTGCCGCCGCTGGCCTCCTTCAGGTAGCGGCCGGTGCCGGAGATGGTGCCGCCGGTGCCCACGCCCGCCACGAAGTGGGTGATCCTGCCCTCGGTCTGCTCCCACAGCTCGGGGCCGGTCGAGTGGTAGTGCGACAGCGGGTTGTTGGGGTTGGAGTACTGGTCGGGCTTCCAGGCGCCCGGCGTCTCGCGGACGAGCCGGTCGGAGACGTTGTAGTACGAGTCCGGGTGCTCGGGAGCCACGGCGGTCGGGCACACCACGACCTCGGCGCCGTACGCGCGCAGCACGTTGATCTTGTCGGTGGAGACCTTGTCGGGGCACACGAAAATGCACTTGTAGCCCTTCTGCTGGGCCACGATGGCGAGTCCCACGCCCGTGTTGCCGCTGGTCGGCTCGACGATCGTGCCGCCCGGCTTCAGCTCCCCGCTCCGCTCCGCCGCCTCGATCATGCGCAGCGCGATGCGGTCCTTCACGGAGCCGCCGGGGTTGAAGTACTCCACCTTGGCCAGGACGGTCGCCCGGATGCCCTTGGTGACGTTGTTGAGCCGCACCAGCGGGGTGTTGCCGACGAGGCTGATCATCGAGTCGTGAAATTGCACCGTTGTCTCCGGTCGCTTTCCAAAAACAGTGGTCGTAGTGGTCCAGCCAGCCTACGGCCCCGCAACGGACCCGGGCGGTCGTTCACCCGCTGTGGAGATTGGCACACGGTCGGTACGGGGCAAGGAGTGGGTGTACGGGGCGACGAGGAGGTGGCGGCGACGCATGACGAGCTTGTCGAGGGCCAGGGTGGCCCGGCGCATCGCGGCCGGGGCGGCGTTCGGCGGTGGCGGGGTCGGTCTGGTCGGCGCCGCCGCCGCCGGTCTGCTGCTGGCGGAGCTGCGGCTGGCGCGGCGCCATGTGGGCAACGGCAGCGGCGGCCGGGTGCCGGTGGCCGACGGGGTGTACGGGCCCGGGTACGAGATCCCCGGCGAACCGCCGCTCCGCCTGACCATGCTCGGCGACTCCACGGCCGCGGGGCAGGGCGTGCACCGGGCGGGCCAGACCCCGGGGGCGCTGCTGGCGGCGGGGCTTGCGGCGGTGGCGGAACGCCCGGTGGAGCTGCGCAACGTGGCGCTGCCCGGGGCCTGCTCCGACGACCTGGACCGCCAGGTGGCGCTGGTGCTGTCCGCGTCCCCGCCCGTCCCCGACGTCTGCGTGATCATGATCGGGGCGAACGACGTGACCCGCCGCATGCCGCCGACCCGTTCGGTGCGGCACCTGTCGGCGGCGGTGCGCCGGCTGCGCACGGCCGGCGCCGAGGTGGTGGTCGGCACCTGCCCGGACCTCGGCACCATCGAGCCGGTGCAGCAGCCGCTGCGCTGGCTGGCGCGGCGGGCGTCCCGGCAGCTCGCGGCGGCCCAGACGATCGGCGTCGTGGAGCAGGGCGGGCGCACGGTGTCGCTGGGCGACCTGCTGGGACCGGAGTTCGAGGAGAACCCGCGGGAGCTGTTCGGCCCGGACAACTACCACCCGTCCGCGGAGGGGTACGCGACCGCCGCCATGGCCGTCCTGCCGACGGTGTGCGCGGCGCTGGGGCTGTGGCCGGCGGAGGAGGAGCGCCCGGACGTGTCGCGGCGCGAGGGGTTCCTGCCGGTGGCGCGGGCGGCCGCGGAGGCCGCGTCGGAGGCGGGCACGGAGGTCACGGCGGCGATGCCGACGGGGCCGCGGGGGCCGTGGGCGCTGCTCAAGCGCAGGCGGCGGCGCCGGCTGCCGGAGGCGGAGCCCGCGACCCCGTGGACCTGAGCGGCCCCGCCTGCCTGAGCGGCCCCGCCTGCCTGAGCGACCCGATGGGCCTGAGCGGCCCCGCCTGCCTGAGCGACCCGGTGGCCCTGAGCGGCCCCGCAGGACCGAGCGACCCCGCGAGCCTCAGCGGCCCCGCCTGCCTGAGCGGCCCCGCAGGACTGAGCGACCCCGCGAGCGTGTGGGGCCCCGCAGGACTGAGCGGCCCCGCAGACCTGAGCAACCCGGCGGGCCTCAGTGGCCCACAGGACTGAGCGACCCGGTGGACCTGAGCGACCCCGCAGCACTGAGCGGCCCCGCAGACCTGAGCGGCCTCGCAGACCTGAGCGACCTGCAGGACTGAGCGACCCCGCGAGCGTGAGGGGCCCCGCAGGACTGAGCGACCCCGCAGACCTGAGCGGCCCCGCAGGACTGAGCGGCCCCGCAGGACTGAGCGACCCCGTGGACCTGAGCAGCCCCGCAAGACTGAGCGGCCCCGCGAGCGTAAGGGGCCGTGCGCCGGGGGGCCCGTGCGCCGGATCGGCACCGGCCGGGGAGCGTGCGGCGCACCGAGCGGGCCCGGCCGGGGGCGGCGGCGGTGCCCGGAGCTGCGGCTCCCGCTCCGGCGGCCGTCCCCGCTGCCGCGCCCGGTGCGGCCACGCCGGAGCGCGCTACGGCCGCAGGCGCTCATCCGGCGCCGCACGGGTGGCTCCGACCCAAGCAAGCGCTTAGTAAATTGCGGCCAGTGTCACACCGCGACACCCGTGACCTGGGCCATACGGCCGGGTAACTTCCCAACCGGCCCTGCCGCCCACCCGCCGCCCGACCACCACCCCCGACGAGGCGCTGTGCGCCCCCGTTCGAATGGAGCCGTGATGCCCGAAGCCGTCATCGTCTCGACCGCCCGCTCCCCCATCGGCCGCGCGCACAAGGGCTCGCTGAAGGACCTGCGCCCCGACGACCTGACCGCCACGATCATCCGCGCGGCGCTCGACAAGATCCCCGAGCTGGACCCGCGGGACATCGACGACCTGATGCTCGGCTGCGGCCTCCCCGGCGGCGAGCAGGGCCACAACCTCGGCCGGATCGTCGCCGTGCAGCTGGGCATGGACCACCTGCCGGGCTGCACCGTCACCCGCTACTGCTCCTCCTCCCTGCAGACCTCCCGGATGGCGCTGCACGCCATCAAGGCCGGCGAGGGCGACGTCTTCATCTCGGCCGGCGTCGAGACGGTCTCCCGCTTCGTCAAGGGCAGCTCCGACGGCCTGCCGGACACGCACAACCCGCTGTTCGCCGAGGCCGAGGCCCGCACCGCCGAGACCGCCCAGCAGGAGGGCGCCACCTGGCACGACCCGCGGGAGGACGGCCTGCTGCCCGACCCGTACATCGCGATGGGCCAGACCGCGGAGAACCTGGCCCGCTGGAAGGGCGTCACCCGCCGGGAGATGGACGAGTTCGGCGTCCGCTCGCAGAACCTCGCCGAGGAAGCCATCAAGAACGGCTTCTGGGAGCGCGAGATCACCCCGGTGACCCTCCCGGACGGCACGGTGGTCGGCAAGGACGACGGCCCGCGCGCCGGGGTCACCCTGGAGGCCGTGCAGGGCCTGAAGCCGGTCTTCCGCCCGGACGGGCTCGTCACCGCCGGCAACTGCTGCCCGCTCAACGACGGCGCCGCCGCGCTCGTCATCATGTCCGACACCAAGGCGCGCGAGCTGGGCCTGACCCCGCTCGCCCGGATCGTCTCCACCGGCGTCTCCGGCCTCTCCCCCGAGATCATGGGCCTCGGCCCGGTCGAGGCGAGCAGGCAGGCGCTTCGGCGCGCCGGCCTCACCATCGACGACATCGACCTGGTCGAGATCAACGAGGCCTTCGCCGCCCAGGTGATCCCCTCCTACCGGGACCTCGGCATCGACATCGACAAGCTCAACGTCAACGGCGGCGCCATCGCCGTCGGCCATCCCTTCGGCATGACCGGCGCCCGCATCACCGGCACGCTCATCAACTCGCTGCAGTGGCACGACAAGCAGTTCGGCCTGGAGACGATGTGCGTCGGCGGCGGCCAGGGCATGGCGATGGTCATCGAGCGCCTCAGCTGACGCACCGTCGGTAGCGGGCCGGGCACGGAAGGTCGCACACGGGCCCGGGACCGGGGGGACTCCCGGGTTCTGGGCCTTTCCGTGATCCAATCTCCCCCAGGATGTGACCTATCTCGCTCGCCTGGCACATCGGCGCAGGTCAGCGGCGGCCGACCCGGCGCACACCCCGGGTGTGCGGCACACGTGCTGTCCGTTTCGTGACGTTACGCACTGACAGCCGCTCAGTCCGCCCTTCAAGCTGATGTAGGAAGTCGGGGGTCGACTGTGAACCGGGAGTACGTCAGTGAGCGCCATGCCGATCGCCTTGCTGCTCACCACGGCCGCCACCGGCGCCGTGGGCGTCGCCGTCCTGCGCACCGTGCTGAAGCTGCGCCGTCAGCTCACCCAGCTGCAGCGGCAGCTCGCCGAGGACCAGGCGGCCGCCGCGCGCGCCCTGCTGCCGCACGCCCGCGGCTCGGACGCCGACCGGATACGCGTGGCCGTGGCCGAGGCGCTCGCCGAGGAACGGGAGCGGGAGCTGGCCGAGGCGCGCGCCTTCTGGGCCGCGCAGGAGGCCCGTGACGTCTCCGACACGCCTTCCCTGCTGGGCCTGCCCGACGCGGATCTGTTCCTGCCCCGGCAGGCCGACTTCGCGGGCCTGGAGCCGGTGTCCGAGCCCACCGCCGACGCCGACGAGTTCGGCGGGGAGTCCGCCGAACTGGCCGCGGCCCGCCGCCGCCACCCCTCGCACCCCGACTTCGTCCCGGTGCAGTCGCCGGCCGTCAACGACCACGAGCGGACGGTGACCGCCCTGGAGCAGCTCGCCGCCGACCGCGTGGAGCTCTCCGACGTCCGCCCCGGCCCCCTCGGCACCCTCGACGTCTACGTCTTCGCCGACGGCACCACCCTGTGCATGACCCCCGGCCACCGGGAGACCGCCGAGCGCCTCGCCGGGGCCCTGGCCTCCGGCGAGAGCCCGTACCTGCTGGGCGGCTCGGGCATCTCCGGTGCGTACACGCTGACCTTCGCCTGCGGCGAGGACATGGTCTACATCCTGGCCGACCGCGTCATCGCGTCCCTGTAGCCCCCGGCCCGCGCGGCTTCGCCGGTGCGGGACGCGGCGCACGCGGGGCGCGCCGGCCGCACCGGGTTCACACCCCCGCCCGCCGACGCGCCTCCTCCACCAGCCGCACGGCCTCGGCGACCTGCTCCTCGCTGCGCAGCACCACGGCGAGGTCGTGCGCGGCCACGAGGACCTGGTCGGCCGCGGCGAACATCCCCGCGTCCGGCATCTCCCTGGGCTCGCGCCCCGGCTCCTCCATGAGCTGGGCCCGCCGGGAGAGCTCCCGCGCCACGGCCAGGGCCTCGGCGGCGGCGCCTCGTTGCAGTCGGCTCTGCGGAGCGGCCCGCAACCGGTCGGCGAAGTGATCCACGGCTCGGGTCAAGGGCGTCGTATCAACCACCCGCCGAGCGTAACGCGCCGCACTGTTGCCAAGACGCGGACGCTCAGGCACGGTGACGGGAAGGACCGGCTTACATCCCCTTTGCGTCCGGAGGCGCCGATGTCCCATGTCTTCTCCGAGGAGACCCACCGCAACATGCTCGCCCGCATCCCGCACTGCACCGGTCGTGAAGTCTCCGACTGGCTGCGCACCGTCGAAGACGGTCCCGCCCTGTTCCGCTTCGAGGAGAAGGTCAGCTGGCTCCGGCACGAGTACGACCTGGCGTACGGCCACGCGAAGGCCCTCGTGCACGAATACGACCTGAGGAGGGCGGCCCGCAAGCTGCTCTAGCCGGGCCCGCCCCGCCGGCCGGAAGGACGACGAAGGGCCCCGGAGCGAGTCCGGGGCCCTTCGTGCGGACGGTCGGCCGGCTAGTCGTTGCTGCTGAAGATCGCCACCAGCCGCAGCATCTCCACGTAGATCCACACCAGGGTCATGGTGAGGCCGAACGCGGCGAGCCAGGACTCGTTGCGCGGGGCGCCGTAGGCGATGCCGTCCTCGATCTGCTTGAAGTCGAGCGTCAGGAAGAACGCGCCGAGCAGGATCGCGATGACGCCGACGAGGGCGCCGAGCGGACCGAAGCTGCGCAGACCGCCGTCCTCGGCGACACCGAACGCGACCAGCAGCAGGTTGATCGCCATGACCACCATGAAGGCGATCGCGATGGCGATGCCGATGCGGGCGTAACGGGCGGTGACGCGGATCCAGCCGGCCTTGTAGACCAGCAGGGTCGCGCCCGAGACCGCCATGGTGCCGAGGACCGCCTGGAAGGGCGCGCCGCTCCACCGGCTGTTGAACATCTCGCTGAAGACGCCGAGGAAGACGCCCTCGAAGGCGGCGTACCCGAGGATCAGGGCGGGCGACGGGGTGCGCTTGAAGCTCTGGACCATGGCCAGGACGAACGCGACCAGCGCGGAGCCGATGGCCAGGCCGTAGCTGGTGGCCGAGACCGGCAGCAGCGCCCACGCGAGGACGGCGCCGACGGCGACCGTGCCCAGCGTGAGGGCCGAGCGGACGACCACGTCGTCCATGGTCATCCGGTCGGTGGTGACCGGGGCCTGCGGCGGGGCGCCGTACTGGACGTCCGCCTGCGCGTACGGGTTCTGCGCGTACGGGTTCTGCGCGTAGGGGTTGCCCTGTGCGTACCCGGCCTGCGGTGCGGTGTTGAAGCCGGCGTAGCCGTTGTCGCGGCTGAACCCCCGTCGCGAGAAGACCGGGTTGCTGCTCCTCATTTCACTCCTCCATGGCTGCCGTGCGCAGCCTTGGCTCAAGAGTAATGGATTGGCAAAGGATCGACCATGGTACTTGAGGAGGATCTTTCCCTTGCACTGCTCGCCAACACGCTACGCGCAGCTCTGATTCCCTGCCAGGGACGATCCCACTCCGCTGTACGGCCGTCGCCTGCCGCCGCCACGGCGAGCTGCACCTCCTCCCCGCGGCGGCCCCGGCCCCCACTCACCCGGTGACCGGGTGTCAGTCGGTTCTGAGGGGCTGCCCGGCTGCGTCGTACACCTGCCCGGTCAAAGCGTTCACGCGGTACATGTCAGCCGGAGCCTGCTCCTGCGGATCATCGCTTTGTCCGTCCCTGGGCCACGTCACGTTCACAAGCCAGTTCGGTCGCCAATCACCGTCTTGCTCGACCGCTTTCAAAGTCACTGCTGCGGTGTGGAATTCTGCACCGGTTTTTCCCTTTGCCTGGAGTCGTACAGCTATCGCCTTCTCCACTTCCTTTTCGGCCTGCACGGCGTCAAGCTTGGCTTCGGGAAGGTTCACCCGGACCGGACCAAGGGTGACGTCAATCCGAGACACATTCCCGACCCTGTCCACCTGGACATCCAGCATCCTGGGCATCAGAACGTCACGCTGTTTCCATCTCCAGCTCGTGATCCAGCCGAGTTCGGCCTTTGCGCCCACAGCGGTCGTTTCACTCATGGTCGCACCCCTCGCCCACGGATACTGTCGCTGGGCATACAACTTCGCAATCCGAGAGGCTTCGGTATCGGTAGAGGGGGCTTTTTCGGCCCCCACTGGGTATCCCATGACGGTGGGGCGGTCGCTGTCCTCCAGCTGTACGTTCAGGTGCTTCTTGTCCGGCCAGGAGAGGCTGCCGATACCGAAGTCTTTGGAGTGCCCCTCTTCGCGGCTGTGCAGATTGAAAATGATGTTGGTGCAGGGGGCGCCCACGCACGGCTGCGCGTACTGCTGGCCTATCTCGTAGTGGTCACCGAACGCCTCCTTGATAGCAACCTGAACCGCCTGCTTCTGACGGGCACTTGCGCCGGCGAGGCTGCTGCCGTCCACGTTCGTGACGTCGAGCATGGGACGCGCCACTCCCAAGCTCAGGATCAGCAGCGCCGCAGAAGTGATCAGGGCGCCCTTGGTGCCCGCCTGCCAGGCGAGCGAGTGGCGGATTGTGAGCACAACCGCGACGACGGTGAGCCCCGCCAACCCGCCGATGATGTTCATCTCGGCGTCCGAGCTGTCACACACGCGCCCCAGGCCGTTGACGGTGGCCTGAGTGAACTCGATGGCCAGGGGCAGCCCTAGGACGCCGACGAGGACAGGCAGCGGGCGGCGGACGGCCAGTAGTGCGCAGGCGCCGACGGGCACCATCATGGCGAGGTTCCACAACCCTTGAGTGGTGTGGAAGGGCTCGGCGAATCGGTGGTTGAGGACGCACACGCCGCTGGCCGAGCCACCGCCCATGAAAGTGACGCCGAGCACGCCGGTGACAGTGAACGTGAGCCCGGACCACCACGCCCCGTGAGGGTGTCCCCACTTGCGGACGAGCGTCCATGACGCGCCGCCGAGGATGAGGCCGAGCACTGTGCACACGGCCAGATAGCCGACATGGTGTTGAAAGATGGCGGAAAACACGGCGCGGTTCCTTGCGTGGTTAGGTAAAGGGGAGCAGGGCCGATAGAGGGAAGGCCCCGCCTTGGGAGGCGGGGCCATTAGGGCTGTGGTTCAGCAGTGCGTGGCAGGCGTCTGGTACGTGCCATCGCTGTAGCCGAGCAGGCCGATTGTGCTCGTGCAGTAGGAGTCCTCCGACGCGACCACGTGTGGCTCTTGTTCTGGCCGGAACTGATGGAGACGGCACTGGCGTAGTGGCTGGTCCCCCCGCGCGAGTGACCGAGCTGGGCGGATACAGCAGATCCGCCAGCGTTGGAGACGGTGTGGCCAGACTTGCCGCGGTAGAAGAAGGTCGCCGCGGCCGCCGCGGCCGGCGTGCTGAACATGGCAGATCCTGCTGTGACGGCAAGGGCGATGAGAGTGGGATTGACTTTCCCCCGCATGCAATCTCCTAGGTGTAATGCCCCTGCCGTCCTGTGCGTGCGAAGAGGCTGGCACAGGCGGACGATGTCGTGATTACTTGATCACGGAGCACACATACCTTCAGATCTTTTTGGACACCAACGATGCCGCTACCGCACCACGGTCGGCTCGATCAGCACCGATCTCGATAACGATCAGGAGGCGGCCGCCACGGCGGTTGAGTATCAGCGTTTGCGGCTGGTTGGGGGGAGTGACGTACGGTGCCGGCAGCGGGGCGTGAACGATGGCGCCCTTGTCGGCCTCCGGCTCCAGACCCGGGCCGCGCAGACATCGACTCGTGGTTCCCGTCCAAGCCGCCGTGACGGGCCTCCCACAGCGACGCGGTCCGCGTCTCCGCCCGCAGATCCTGGTTCCGCCTCAGCTTCCACACGCCGGCGACCAACCGCGCACAGTCGTCCCGCCAGAACGCTTCCTGGTGGCCGTCCGGCCACACCAGCACGTGCACCGTGCCGCCCGGCGGATGGTCTCCATGGCGTCGTCGTCGGCCTCCGGCAGCAGGTGCCCGTACGTGTCCGACGCCGCCGTCCTGATCGAATCGTGCCCGAGGCGGCGCTGGACGTACGCCAGGTTCCGCCCGTCGAAGATCAGCACTGCCGCGTGGCTGTGCCGCGTCGTGCGGGTTCGGGTTCTTGCGGCTCGGCAGCACCCCGGCCGCCTTCGCCCGGTGCACCGCCCGCTGCCACCGGCCGTGGAACGTCGAGTAGTGCGGTCGGGCGCCGAATCACCGGTGAACAACAGGCGGGAGCGAGCTGTAGCCACTCGGCGCCGGCGGTGCGCCGGCGGCATGGATGAGTGGCCGCGGCTGCCGGCCGATCCCCCGGGGGTCGGGGGACATTTCAGTGCGAGTGCCCGGAGCCGGACTTGAACCGGCACGCCCGCGAAGGGGCAGCGAGGTTTAAGCTCGCCGTGTCTGCATTCCACCATCCGGGCAGGCCATGGGGGCGCCGCTTCGAGGTCCCGAGCCTATCGGGAGGCATCCCCCGAACAGCCGACCAGCGGACCGATGTTGTCTTATTTTATTGGCGTCTGAGGGTGCATCAGACCGCGGAACGCGCCGTCCGCACTTGCCAGTAGCGTGGCGTGACCGATGTGCGTGTGTACGCGAAATGACGGAATTTCACCGTCCGAACGAGGGTGGTCCACCCGTTCTCGACACGCGCCGCCCTGTCGGGGCCGGACGTCCTCCCCAGGTATGACACGGCGGCCGGCCGTCCGACCCCAGTCGCCCCCCGGAACCGGAACAGCGGCTGACTACACGGGCGCCCGGCGCCGGGACGATGGACAGGTCCCCAGGCACACACGTCGTCCCGACAGGAGCATCGTCCCGTGACCACCACACCCACCGCAGGCCGGACCACCGCCGTGGCCGCACGCGCCACGGAGTTGTCGAAGATCTACGGGCAGGGTGAGACCCGGGTGGTCGCCCTCGACCGGGTCTCGGTCGACTTCCGGCAGGCCGAGTTCACCGCGATCATGGGCCCGTCCGGCTCCGGCAAGTCCACCCTGATGCACTGCGTGGCCGGCCTGGACACCTTCTCCTCCGGCTCGGTGCGCATCGGCGAGACCGAGCTGGGCTCGCTGAAGGACAAGCAGCTCACGAAGCTGCGCCGGGACAAGATCGGCTTCATCTTCCAGGCGTTCAACCTGCTGCCGACGCTGACCGCCCTGGAGAACATCACCCTCCCGATGGACATCGCCGGGCGGAAGCCGGACAAGGAGTGGCTGGACCGGGTCATCGGGATGGTGGGCCTGTCCGGGCGGCTGAGCCACCGGCCCTCGCAGCTCTCCGGCGGCCAGCAGCAGCGCGTGGCCGTCGCCCGCGCCCTCGCCTCCCGGCCGGAGATCATCTTCGGTGACGAGCCCACCGGAAACCTCGACTCCCGCTCCGGCGCCGAGGTCCTCGGCTTCCTGCGCAACTCCGTGCGCGAACTCGGCCAGACGGTGGTCATGGTGACCCACGACCCGGTGGCCGCCGCCTACGCCGACCGCGTGGTCTTCCTCGCGGACGGGCGGATCGTCGACGAGATGGACGACCCCACCGCCGACTCCGTCCTCGACCTGATGAAGCGGTTCGACGCGAAGGGCCGGACCAGCTGATGTTCCGCACCGCCCTGCGCAACGTCGTCGCGCACAAGGCCCGGCTCCTGATGACCGTGCTCGCCGTCATGCTCGGCGTCGCGTTCGTCTCCGGGACGCTGGTCTTCACCCACACCGTCTCCGACGCCTACCAGAAGAGTTCCGCCAAGGGCTTCGACCGGGTCGACGTCGCCGTACGGCCCGAGTACCGGGAGTCCCACGGCGACGAGGTCGGCCGGAGCACCGAACTGACCCAGGTCCTGCTCGACAAGGCCGCCCGGGTGCCGGGCGCCGCCTCCGCCACCGGTGTCGTCACCGGTTTCACCGCTGTCGCCGACAAGGACGGCAAGCTCGTCGGCGGCGACTGGCAGTCCGCGGGCGGCAACTACTGGGGCGCCCACGACCCCCGCTACCCGCTGGTCAGCGGCCGCGCGCCGCACGGCAGGGGCGAGGTGCTGATCGACTCCGCGACCGCGAAGCGGGCCGGATACAAGGTCGGCGACACCGTGCGCCTCTCCGTCGACGGCCCGGTCCTCACCCCCACCGTCACCGGCGTCTTCACCACCGACGACGGCAACGTGGCCGCGGGCGGCAGCCTCACCCTGTTCGACACCCCTACCGCGCAGGCCCTGTTCGGCAAGAAGGGCGCCTACGACGAGATCGACGTGGAGGCCGCGCCCGGCACCAGCCAGCCGGCGCTGAAAGCGGCGCTGGACAAGGCCCTGCCGGCCGGCCAGGTGGAGACCACCACCGGCGAGCAGCTCGCCGACGACCAGGCCCGGGAGATCTCCTCGTCCATGAGCGGCCTGAGGCAGCTGCTGCTGGTGTTCGCCGGGATCGCCCTGTTCGTCGGCACGTTCATCATCGCCAACACCTTCACCATGCTGGTCGCCCAGCGCACCCGCGAGCTGGCCCTGCTCCGGGCGGTCGGCGCCTCCCGCCGCCAGGTCACCCGCTCGGTGCTGATCGAGGCGTTCGCGGTCGGCGCGGTCGCCGGTGCGGCCGGGCTGGCCGCCGGTGTCGGCATCGGCGCGGGCCTGCGCGCCCTGCTGGGCTCGTTCGGCGTGAGCGTGCCCGACGGGCCGCTGGTGATCAGCCCCGGCACGGTGGTGACCGCCCTCGCGGTCGGCGTGGTCATCACCATGCTGGCCGCCTGGCTGCCCGGCCGGCGGGCCGCGAAGATCCCGCCGGTGGCGGCGATGAGCAGCGTGCACGCCCAAGCCACCGGTAGGTCCCTGGTGCTGCGCAACACCTTCGGCGCGCTGTTCGCGGCGGCCGGTGTCGCGGTGGTCCTCGCGGCCACGTCCATGGACACCGACGCGGCCCAGGGGCCGATGGGCCTGGGGGCCGTGCTGCTCATCGTCGGCGTGTTCGTCCTGACGCCGCTGCTGTCCCGGCCGCTGATCGCCGCCGCCGCCCCGGTGCTGCGGGTCTTCGGGGTGTCGGGCAAGCTGGCCCGGCAGAACTCGGTGCGCAACCCGCGCCGGACCGCGGCCACCGCCTCGGCGCTGATGATCGGCCTGACCCTGATCACCGGCATGACGGTGACGGCGGGCAGCCTGCAGACCGCCATCGACAAGATGGCCGGCTCGGCGATCCGCGCCGACTACGTCGTCTCGATGGCCAACCGCGGTCCGCTCTCCCCCGACGTGGCGGACAAGCTCGCCGCCGCCGGCGGGGTCACCGCCAGCAGCCCGCTGCGCAACGGGGTGTCCCGCATCGACGGCGACACGGAGTACCTGACCGGCGTCGACGGCGCCGCCATCGGCAGGCTGACCGCCCTGAAGGTGACCGACGGCGCCTTCACGGTGGGCGGCACGCGGGTCGTCGTGGACGAGGACCGGGCGAAGGCGTACGGCTGGAAGGCCGGGTCGCGGTTCACCGCGCACTTCGAGGACGGCAAGGCCGCACGGCTGACCGTGGCCGGGGTCTACGAGGGCAACGACATGTTCAGCGGCATCATGCTCGACAACGAGGTCCTCACCCCGCACCTGGCCGATCCGGCGGACATGCAGGTCATGGTCAAGACCGCGGGCGGCGCCTCCGACGCGGCCAAGGACAGGCTGGAGAAGGCGCTCGGCTCCAACCCGGCCGTCAAGGTCCAGGACAAGCAGGACATCTCGCAGGAGATCGCGAAACTGTTCACGCTGGTGCTGAACATGGTCTACGGCCTGCTCGCCATGGCGGTGATCGTCGCGGTCCTCGGGGTCGTCAACACCCTGGCCATGTCCGTCTTCGAGCGGGCGCAGGAGATCGGCATGCTCCGCGCGATCGGCCTGGACCGCCGGGCGGTCAAGCGGATGGTCCGCCTGGAGTCGCTGGTGATCTCCCTGTTCGGCGGGGTGCTCGGCATCGGACTGGGCGTCTTCTTCGGCTGGGCGGCCGGTGAGCTGCTGAGCGCGAAGATGCCGACGTACGAACTGGTGCTGCCGTGGGGCCGGATGGCGGTGTTCCTGCTGCTGGCGGGCACGGTCGGCGTGCTCGCGGCCCTGTGGCCCGCCCGCCGCGCGGCCCGGCTGAACGTGCTGACGGCCATCAAGGCCGAATAGCGCTACGGCGCCGGAGGGGCCCCGCGGCCGCGGGGCCCCTCTCGTCGTACGCCGGGTCAGGCGTTCCAGGTGCGGGTGCGCAGCGGGAGCCCGGAGGCGCCGGAGTCGGGGGTGCGGACGGCCAGGACCTGGTTGACGCCGATGTCGTTGTGCTCGAAGGCGAGCGCGGAGGCGGCCATGTACAGCCTCCAGACGCGGGCCCGGCCCGGGGTGGTGAGCCGGGTCGCGCGGTCCCAGCCGGCCTCCAGGTTGGCGACCCAGCGGCGCAGCGTGCGGGCGTAGTGCTCGCGGATGGACTCCACGTCCCGGACCTCGAAGCCGGCCCGCTCCAGCTGGGTGACGGTGCTGCCGACGGGGGCGAGTTCGCCGTCGGGGAAGACGTAGGCGTCGATGAACGCGTCGACGCGGTACGCCGACTCGTCCCGCTGCGGGCGGCGGGCGATCTGGTGGTTGAGGAGCCGTCCGCCGGGCTTCAGCAGGGCGTACAGCCGCCGCGCGTACTGCAGGTACTGCTCGGCGCCGACGTGTTCGGCCATGCCGACGGAGGCGATCGCGTCGAACGGGCCGTCCGCGACGTCCCGGTAGTCCTGGACGCGGATCTCCACGCGGTCGGTCAGCCCCTCGTCGGCGACGCGCTTGCGGGCGTAGGCCGCCTGCTCCTGCGACAGCGTGATCCCGACGACGTCGACGCCGTGCTCCCGGGCCGCGTGGACGGCCAGGGAGCCCCAGCCGCAGCCGACGTCCAGCAGCCGCATACCCGGTCCCAGGCCCAGTTTGCGGCAGACCAGTTCCAGCTTGTCGCGCTGGGCGGACTCCAGGGTGCCG
The DNA here is from genome assembly GCF_040613915.1 of Streptomyces sp. NPDC006193. Classification (NCBI taxonomy): domain Bacteria; kingdom Bacillati; phylum Actinomycetota; class Actinomycetes; order Kitasatosporales; family Streptomycetaceae; genus Streptomyces; species Streptomyces sp. NPDC006193. The sequence goes on along the minus strand of NZ_JBEXTB010000010.1, from coordinate 97,144 downwards.
CCCTCCTCCCAGTAGGCGCAGGAGTACACCATGGAGGGGCCGAGGACGATCTCGTAGAAGTCGTTGCCGACGTCGTAGTGGTGGCTGATGGCCCGTCTGTCGGTGCGCCGGGTGTGCAGACCGCGGCGCGGCCGGCGGGCCTCCTCGCGCGGCGGGGCGGGCGGGATCGGCGGTCCGGCCAGTCTCAGCAGCTCGCGCACGGCGGCCCGGACGGCCGGGTCGCGCACGGCCTCCAGGAGGCCGCGGGCGTCCTCGTCGCGTTGCCAGACGAGCCCCGACACCGCGTCGAGCGCGGTGTACAGGTCGCCCTCGACGTCCAGGTCGCCGGCGACCCAGGCGCGGGCCAGGCCCAGCTCCCCGGGCCGGAACAGCATGCGGCGCAGGGCCCGGCGGTTGCGGACGACGAGCGCCGGCGCGTCCGGCGGCCCGGCCTGCGAGCCGTCCCAGGCCCGCACCCGCACCGGGAGCGGGACTCCCAGCACCTGCTCGGCAAGACTCCTCAGCCGCGATGCGGCGTCGGCCATGGCGCACACCTCCGTGAAGTGAACCGGCCCGAACCCGTCTGCATCCGTGCCTCGTCTGCGTTCGTGCCTGGGGGAACCATCGCGCACGACGGCGTCATTCCCCGCGAGGCGGCCCGGCCGACACGAACTCCGCACCCGCCCGCACCCGTCGGCGGGTGCGCGGGGCAAGCGGCGCACCGGATCGGGCGGGCGCACCGGACCGGGCGGGCGCACCGGATCATGCGGGCGCACCGGTTCGGGCGACGCGGAGAGGGCGGCCCAGCGGCGGACCGACGTGTGCGGCGGCGCGGACGGCCACCCCACGGCCTCGGTGTCCCCCGCTCCGCGGCGCCGCCGCCGCTACAGGCGGCTCAGCATGAGGGCGAGGGCGTCCAGCGCCTCTTCGCGGTTGCGCCCCTGGGATCCGCTGCGGCCCACGGAGGTCTGCAGCAGGACGTTGCCCTTGCGGCCGGTGATCAGCGTGTAGTGGCTGTCCGCCTCGCGGCCGTTCGCGTCGAGGATCATGCGGCCCTGCTCGGCCGTCTGCTCGTCCAGGCCCTCCAGGTCCGGCACGTCCACCGCGTGGACGTCCTCCCACCGCTTGCGGTGCCGCGCGTCGTACTCCGTGGCGCAGCGCCGGGTGTCCGCGCGGGACCGGGCGACGGCGGCCGCGGCGACGCCTTCGTCGTCGTGGACGACGACCGCCGACGAGGCGACCGCCGTCCGGTCCGCGGTGCGGACGGCCCGTTGCCTGGCGGCCAGGACGTGCGCGGCGGGCTTTCGGACCAGTGCGCAGTCCTCGTCGGCGACGGACCGGGGCACCTCGTCGGACTCGTAGGGATCGGCCCGCCGGAAGGTCGGCCCCCAGTCGCCGGGCGCCAGCGCCACCCGGTCCGCGAGCTCCCGGGCCTGCGCGGAGGCGCCGGCGCGCGGCCGGTGCGCTCCGCCGTCCCGTCCGAGCACGAGCACGGCCGCCACCGCGACCGCGGCGACGGCCGCGGCGACGGCGGCGCCGACGAGGACGGGCCGCCCGCGCCGCCGGGGTCGCGGAGCGGGCGGCGGGCCGGCGGCGGGCGCCCCCAGGGGGCCGGGCGGCGGGCCGGACGGCGGCTGCGTGCTCACGTGCCTCCTGTACCACCCGGCGCCGCGGTGTCACGGCGGCGGGCGCGCACGTCACCTGTCCGCCGCAGAGCCGTCCGCGCGGGCGGCCCGCACACGCCGAAGGGGCCGCCCGCACCACGGATGGCAGGCGGCCCCTTCGTGCTCGAGCGGGGTGACCGGGGTCAGGAGGCCTTGGCCTTCTCCTCGGTCTTGGCGGCGGCGACCGGCGCCGGCTTGGCGGCCTCGTAGAACTCCTCGCGCGGGTTCTGGATGGCGCCGAGCGACACGACCTCGCGCTTGAGGAACATGCCGAGGGTCCAGTCGGCGAAGACGCGGATCTTGCGGTTCCAGGTCGGCATCGCCAGGCCGTGGTAGCCGCGGTGCATGTACCAGGCGAGGCGGCCCTTGAGCTTGATCTTCATCTTGCCCATGACGATCATCGCCACGCCCTTGTGGAGGCCGAGACCGGCCACCGCACCCTTGTTGGCGTGCTCGTACTCCTTCTGCGGGAAGCCCCGCATGCCGGAGATCACGTTGTCGCCGAGCACCTTGGCCTGGCGCAGCGCGTGCTGGGCGTTCGGCGGGCACCAGGCGTTCTCGTTGCCCGCCTTGCGGCCGACCAGGTCCGGGACCTGGGCGTTGTCGCCGGCGGCCCAGATGTAGTCGGTGCCCTTGACCTGGAGGGTGGGCTCGCAGTCGACGTGGCCGCGCGGGCCGAGCGGCAGGCCGAAGCGGGCGAGGGCCGGGTTCGGCTTGACGCCGGCGGTCCACACGATGGTGTCGGCGTCGACCTCGAGGCCGTTCTTGAGCACCACGTGACCGTCGACGCAGGACTCCATGGAGGTGGAGAGGTAGATCTCCACGCCCCGGCTCTCCAGGTGCTCCTTGCCGTACTGGCCGAGCTTGGGGCCGACCTCGGGCAGGATCCTGTCCGCGGCGTCGACGAGGATGAAGCGCATGTCCTCGCGGGACACGTTCTTGTAGTACTTGGCCGCGTCCCGGGCCATGTCCTCGACCTCGCCGATGGTCTCCGCGCCCGCGAAGCCGCCGCCGACGAAGACGAAGGTGAGCGCCCTGCGGCGGATCTCCTCGTCGGTCGTGGAGTCGGCCTTGTCCAGCTGCTCCAGGACGTGGTTGCGCAGGCCGATGGACTCCTCGATGCCCTTCATGCCGATGCCCTGCTCGGCGAGGCCGGGAATCGGGAAGGTGCGGGAGACCGCGCCCATGGCGATGACCAGGTAGTCGAACGGCAGCTCGTACGCCTCGCCGACCAGCGGGGCGATCGTGGCGACCTTGCGGTCCTGGTCGATGGTGGTGACCCGGCCGGTGAGGACCTCCGCCTTCGGCAGCACGCGCCGCAGCGGGACGACGACGTGGCGGGGGGAGATGTTGCCGGCGGCGGCTTCGGGGAGGAAGGGCTGGTAGGTCATGTACGACCGGGGGTCGACGACCGTGACGGTCGCCTCGCCGTAGCGCATCTTCTTGAGGATGCGCCGAGCTGCGTACAGGCCTACGTACCCACCGCCTACTACGAGGATCCTGGGACGCTCCGTGGTGCTCATGCCATCGAGTATCCACCCGCCTCAGGGGGGTGGCTCGTGCGCCCCTTCACAAGGTTCGACGGGGCCTGTGTTAAACTCCGCGGCCCGCGACATCCAGGCCATGCGGCCGAAAAGGGACCGAGGGGCGATTCGACCCGTTGTCAAGGCCGCGTGAGCTGCCTCTCCGGGTCGCGGGGGTGATCGTGAGGGCGCGGTGACACTCCCGGAACACCGTCCTCCGGGGTGCCGGCGCCCCCCTTGTCTGAACGTGTTCAACCGGCTTCCGGACCCCCGGAAGGCCCAGTCGGGCCCCTCCGGGGGTGAGACGCGGGCCAATTCCTTGTGAAGAACTTCACGAACTTTTCCGCGGACCGGTGACCAAGGGCCCCTTGCGGGGCCCCTCCGGGCCGCTCAGACGGTATCGAACCTGCTCAACAGACGGCTACCCACCAGTAATAACAGCGGGTCACGCCACCGACCACGCGATGCCGTCGAGGATGTCGTGTTCGCTCACCACGACCTCCTCGGCGCCGGTCCGCTCCATGATCGTGAGCAGCACCAGGGCGCCCGCGCCGATGACGTCCACCCGGCCCGGGTGCATCGACGGGACGGCGGCGCGCTCGGCGTGCGTGGAGCGCAGCAGCCACTCGGTGATCTCGCGGACCCGGTCGCGGGAGATCCGGGAGTGGTGGATGCGCGCGGAGTCGTACGCGGGCAGCTCCTGGGCGATCGCGGACACCGTGGTGACGGACCCGGCCAGGCCCACCAGGGTGCGCGCCTCGCGCAGCGGGACCGTCCGCTCCGCCAGGTCCAGGGCGGCCTCGATGTCGGCCCGCATCGCGGCGATCTGCCGCTCGGTGGGCGGGTCGGCGACCCGGCCGTCGTGGACCAGGTGCCGCTCGGTCATCCGCACGCAGCCGACGTCCACGGACCGCGCCGCGCGCACGCGGTCGTCGCCGACGACGAACTCGGTGGAACCGCCGCCGATGTCCACCACCAGGTAGGGCTTGGCGAGGTCGTCCCGGCCGGCCAGCTCCCGGGTGGCGCCCGTGAAGGAGAACTCGGCCTCCTGGTCGCCGGTGATGACCTCCGGCTCGACGCCGAGGACGTCCACGACGCCGCGGACGAAGTCGTCCCGGTTCTCGGCGTCGCGGGAGGCGGAGGTGGCGACGAAGCGCAGACGCTCGGCGCCGTGCTTGTCGATGATCTCCGCGTACTCGCGGCAGGCGGCGAAGGTGCGCTCCAGCGCCTCGGGGGCGAGCCGGCCGGTGCGGTCGACGCCCTGGCCGAGCCGCACGATCGTCATCCGGCGGTCCAGCTCGGTCAGTGCGCCCGCCGCGCCCGCGCCCGGGGCGCCGGGCGCGGCGACGTCGGCGACCAGCAGGCGGATGGAGTTCGTACCGCAGTCGATGGCGGCGACGCGTGTCACTTGCCGTCCTCCTCGGTGTCCCCGGGCGTCACGCACGCGCCCTTGCGCCACCACTGCGGCAGCATCGCCAGGGCCTCGTCGCCGAGCGGGTTCACGCCCGGCCCGGCGGCGAGGGAGTGGGCGACCAGCACGTGCAGGCACTTGACCCGGTCCGGCATGCCGCCCGCGCTCGGGAAGCCCTGCAGGACCTCGATCTCGTCCCGGCGCCGGATGTAGTCCTCGTGCGCGGCCCGGTAGGCGGCCGCCAGCTCGGGGTCGCGCCGCAGCCGCTCGGTCATCTCCTTCATCACGCCCTCGGCCTCCAGCGTGCCGATGGCGGAGGACGCCTTCGGGCACGTCAGGTAGTAGAGCGTGGGGAAGGGCGTGCCGTCGGGCAGGCGGGGGGCCGTCTCCACGACGTCCGGCTGACCGCACGGGCAGCGGTGCGCGATGGCCCGCAGGCCCCGCGGGGGGCGGCCCAGCTGCTGCTTGAAGGCCTCGACGTCCGCGTCGGTGGGCTCGGTGCGCGGAGTGGGCGGCGGAGGGGTTTCCATGACTGCTTCAGGGTGGCTTTCTGCTCGTTTCACCGGCCGTGGCGCCGGGTCACTGGTCGGAGGCGTCGGACTTGTCGACGCCGTCCCAGACGTTCGCGTACCAGGGCCGGTGGGCGGCCCGGAGGTCGGTGCGGGACTGCTTGGCGGCGCCCGGATCGATGACCACGTACCCGGTCTCGCCGGGCCTCACGTAGTGCAGCCGGCGGCGGATCTGATGCTCGGCGTAGGCGTCGTCCTGCCAGCGCGCCTTGAGGTCCCGCAGCTGTTCGACGCGCTCGCGGGCCTGCCGCTGCTGGCGCCGCAGGTCGGCGATCTCGGCACGCTGGGAGACGTACTGCCGCATCGGGTAGGCCAGGGCGACGACCAGCGAGCACAGCACCAGCGCGAGCAGCGCCGCGCGGCCGGTGAGCCGGGAGCGGCGGGCCTGCCGCCTGGTCTGGGAGCGGTAGACCCGGGCCGCCGTCTGCTCGCCGAGCAGTCGCAGCCTGGTCGCGGTGGAGAACCGGTCCCGGTCCTTCACGGCCATCGTCCCGCCTCCCGTTCACACGCGCGTACGTCCCCGGACACGGTACGGGACCGGGTCCGGGGACGTACGGGCGACTGGCTCGCGCTTAGCCCGGGTTGGCTCAGCCCTTGAAGCGGGGGAAGGCCGAGCGGCCGGCGTACACCGCGGCGTCGTCGAGGATCTCCTCGATGCGCAGCAGCTGGTTGTACTTGGCGACGCGCTCGGAGCGGGCCGGGGCGCCGGTCTTGATCTGGCCGCAGTTGGTGGCGACGGCCAGGTCGGCGATGGTGACGTCCTCGGTCTCGCCGGAGCGGTGCGACATCATGCACTTGTAGCCGTTGCGCTGGGCCAGCTCGACGGCGTCGAGGGTCTCGGTCAGCGAGCCGATCTGGTTCACCTTGACCAGCAGGGCGTTGGCCGCGCCCTCCTCGATGCCGCGGGCGAGGCGCTCGGGGTTGGTCACGAACAGGTCGTCGCCGACCAGCTGGACCTTGTCGCCGAGCTGGGCGGTGATGGTCTTCCAGCCCTCCCAGTCGTCCTCGAACAGCGGGTCCTCGATGGAGACCAGCGGGTACGCCTCGACCAGCTCGGCGTAGTACTCGGTCATCTCCGCGGCGGTGCGGTTCTTGCCCTCGAAGACGTAGGAGCCGTCCTTGTAGAACTCGGACGCGGCGACGTCGAGGGCGAGGGCGATCTGCTCGCCGGGGGTGTAGCCGGCCTCCTTGATCGCCTCGAGGATGAGGTCGAGGGCCTCGCGGTTGGAGCCGAGGTTCGGGGCGAAGCCGCCCTCGTCGCCGAGACCGGTGGACAGGCCCTTGCTCTTCAGGACCTTCTTCAGCGTGTGGTAGACCTCGGCGCCCCAGCGCAGGGCCTCGGAGAAGGACTCCGCGCCGATCGGCGCGATCATGAACTCCTGGATGTCCACGTTGGAGTCGGCGTGCGAGCCGCCGTTCAGGATGTTCATCATCGGCACCGGCAGCAGGTGCGCGTTCGGACCGCCCAGGTAGCGGAAGAGCGGCAGGTCGCTGGCCTCGGAGGCGGCGTGCGCGACGGCGAGGGAGACGCCGAGGATGGCGTTGGCGCCGAGGGAGCCCTTGTTGTCGGTGGCGTCCAGGTCGAACATCGCCTGGTCGATCAGGCGCTGCTCGGTGGCGTCGTAGCCGACCAGCTCCGGGCCGATCTGCTCGATGACGGCGAGGACGGCCTTCTCGACGCCCTTGCCCTGGTAGCGGTTCGGGTCGCCGTCGCGGAGCTCGATGGCCTCGAAGGCGCCGGTCGAGGCGCCGGACGGGACGGCGGCACGACCCGTGCTGCCGTCGTCGAGGCCGACCTCGACCTCGACCGTGGGGTTGCCTCGGGAGTCCAGGATTTCCCGGGCTACGACGACGTCGATGGACGGCACGAGCATCTCCTTCTTGGATGTGACGCTGGAAGTGCGGGGCGGCGTGCCTTGCGGCTGTGCCTTGCGCCTAGAGCCTAACCGTCCCGGGAGCGTCGGCCACTGACCGACCGTCCCGTGGACAAGCCGACGGTACCTTTTGTTTGTTCCCGAAACAAAGGGTCTGCGGCGGGTTCGTGAAAAAGCCCCGCCCCGGTGCGTACGGGGGAGCACGCACCGGGGCGGGGCGCCCGTGGGGACGGGGGCGGCCCTCACCCGGCCCCCGCCGTGCGGGCCGGGGAGGAGGGGGCGCCGCGGTCCGGGCCGGGGCCGGCTGTCACTTCAGGTGCAGCTGCTGGCCCGGGTAGATGAGGTCGGCGTCCTCGACGATGTCCTTGTTCAGCTCGAACAGCTTCTTCCAGCCGCCCTGCACGTGGTGCTCGGCGGCGATGGTGCTGAGGGTGTCGCCGGCGACGACCTTGTACTCGCCGTCGCCCTTCTCGACCTTCTCACCGGTCGGGGTGGTGACGGTCCTGCTCCCGCTGCCGCTCGCGGAGGCGGCCGGGCGCTCGGCGGACCGGGAGGCGGCCTGCTGGTCGGCCGAGCGGGCGGCGGCGCCGGCCGGGGCCGAGCCGGTGGAGGTGCTCGAAGACGAGCCGGTGGAGGTGCTCGGGGCGGAGTCGGTGGAGGTGCTCGGGGCGGAGCTGTCGGAGGAGGCGCTCGACAGGCCCTTGCCGCAGACCGGCCAGGCGCCCTTGCCCTGCGCGGCGAGCACCTTCTCGGCGACGGCGATCTGCTGGGCCTTGGTGGCCTTGTCGGCGGTGGCCGCGTACTGCGTGCCGCCGTACGCGGCCCAGGTGGAGGCGGAGAACTGCAGACCGCCGTAGTAGCCGTTGCCGGTGTTGATGGACCAGTTGCCGCCGGACTCGCACTGGGCGACGGCGTCCCACTCGGAGGCGGTGGCGGCGGAGGCGTTGCCGGCCGCCATCAGCGGCGCGGCGACGGCGGCGCCGGCGACACCGGCGAGCGCGACGGCGCGGACGGCCCTGGACGGACGACGGTGCTTGCCCTTGACGGAAAACAGCATGGATCGATCCCCTCACCGACGCCTGCGAGGTGAGCTGTCGGGTTCGGGCCGGTCGAGTTGCCCGGCCGCACCCCGCTGTGCGCGCGGTGCGGCTTCACCCCCAGCCGGTTCCAGCCTCAAGTGCTGGACCCGGCGCCTACCTTGGGTCCCCCGCTCCTGCCTACGGCGCTTGACGCGACGACTGTTCCCGGGCGGCCGCTGGCAGGATTCGGCGTTGCGGCGGCCGGGGCTCGCGGTGACGAGCGATCACGACCGTAGACACGTGATCCGGGGAATTTCAAAGACGATCAGGGCTTCTGAGACTCATCCCACACTTTCGCCGAATCGGGCATCACCCATGAAACAGGGCGTCAACTTGTCCCGTTAAAGGCCTGTTCAGTCACCGATCCGCAGGGTCTGACCGGCAGTGATGTTGTTCGGGTCGGCGCCGATGGCCTGCCTGTTCGCCTCGTACAGCGCACGCCATCCGCCGTCGACGTCGAGCGCGTCGGCGATGGAGCCGAGGGAGTCACCCGCACGGACGGTGTAGGTGTCCGGCAGCCGGGAGGCGTGACGGCCGGCCGACGCCGCCTTCTGACCGTTTGTCACGCTTTCGTCCGCATGTGCGCCGCGGTGGCGACCGCCGCTGCCGAGAGCGCCGGTGTCCACCAGGCTCCAGGAGCCGGCGGCCTGCTCGGGATCGGCCGCCCGGCCGGCGTCCGGGACCACCGGGGCCGGGTCGCCGCCCGGCCGCGCGCTGCCGGCGTCCGGGGAGGTCGACGCGCCGGCTTCGGGGGTACCGGTCTCGCCGGAGCGGGCGGGCGCGTCCGCGCTCTTGTCCGGCTCGGCGGTCGGCGCGGTCGTGGCGTCCGCGGAGGAGCCGGCGCCGGCGGAGGGCGACGCGTCCGGCACGTCGGACGGCTTGGAGGCGCCGGGCGCGCCGGAGCGGTCGGCCGGTCCGGGCGTGCCGGCCGAAGCGCCGCCGTCACGGGAGCCGTCGGAGGCGTCGTCGCCCGGATCGACCTGCACCGAGCCCGAGTCCGAGGTCAGTCCGGACAGCAGGGCGCAGGTGGCCCAGGGGGTGGTGCCCTTGTCGGCGAGGATCTTCTCGGCGACGGCGATCTGCTGGGAGCGGCTGGCCTGGTCGGCGCTGGCCGCGTACTGGGTGCCGCCGTACTTCGCCCAGTCGTCCTGCGAGATCTGCAGACCGCCGAAGTACCCGTTCCCGGTGTCCGCGCTCCAGGAGCCGCCGCTCTCGCACTCGGCCACCTTGTCCCACGTGGTGCCGTCGGCCGCGTTGGCGCTCGCCGCGCCGAGGAGCGGGATGGCGATGGCGGAGCCGGTCACTCCGGCCGCGACGAGCAGCGCCGGAGCCTGGCGGGGGCGACGGTGTCGACCGTTCCCGGAGAGCATGCAGAAGCCTTTCGAGCGACAGCAGAACCGGCGCGGCGGTGGAAGCCCGCCGCCACGCTGATGGGTGAACGTATCGGCAGACGATCACTTGTCACAAGTTCATGCCGCGCAGATCACGTGAAGATCACAAAGTTGAACGTGTGTCATGTTGCTCCGGAGCGTTGTGTTCATGCGGTGGGCGTGAACTCCACCGGGAGGCTGCGCAGGCCCCGCATGATCAGCCCGCCGCGCCAGCGCAGCTCCGCCGGATCCACGGCGAGCCGCAGGTCGGGCAGGCGGGTGAGCAGGGTGGCGAGCGCGGTCTGGCCCTCCAGGCGGGCGAGCGGCGCGCCGAGGCAGTAGTGGATGCCGTGGCCGTAGCCGAGGTGCTGGTTGTCGCGGCGGGCGAGGTCGAGCACGTCCGGGTCGGCGAACCGCGCCGGGTCCCGGTCCGCCGCGGCGAGCACCACGAGCACCGGGTCCCCCGGCGCGATGTCCTGCCCGCCGATGGTGAGCGGCTCGGTGGCGAACCGCCAGGTGGCCAGCTCCACCGGGCCGTCGTAGCGCAGCAGTTCCTCCACGCCGGTCTCCAGCAGGTCCCGCTCCCCGCGCGCCAGCGACTCCTGCAGCAGCCGGCGCTGGTCGGGGTGCGTGAGCAGGGCGTACGTGCCGTTGCCGATGAGGTTGACCGTCGTCTCGAAACCGGCGAAGAGGAGGATGAAGGCCATGGCGGCGGCCTCGTTCTCGGTGAGGTGCTCGCCGTGGTCGAAGGCGCGGATCAGACCGGAGATCAGGTCCTCACCGGGTGTGGGCGCGGCGGGCAGCGCCTGGCGCTTCCGGTGGATCAGCTCGGCGAGATAGCCGCGCATCTTCTTCACCGACCGGGCGACCCCGCCGCGGGGGCCCTTGCCGTGCCGGATCATCATGCCCGCCCAGTCCCGGAAGTCGTCCTGGTCCTCGCGCGGGACGCCCAGCAGGTCGCAGATGGCGTAGATGGGCAGCGGGAAGGCGAAGTCGTGGATGAGGTCGGCGGAACCCGTCGCCGCGAACCGGTCGATGAGACGGTCCGTCAACTCCTGTACGCGGGGCGCGAACTCGGCGACCCGGCGGGGCGTGAACGCCTTGCTGACCAGTCTTCTGAGCCTGGTGTGGTCCGGCGGGTCGATGTTCAGCAGGTGCGTCATCAGCTCGGCCTTGCGCTCGCCCGGAATGCCGGTCTTGCCCTTGGCGTGCTCGGGCTCGTCGTGATGCGCCGGGTTCTTGCTCAGCCGCTGGTCGGCCAGGGCCTGCCGGGCATCGGCGTACCGGGTGACCAGCCAGGCCTCGACCCCGCTCGGCAGCCGCGTCCGGTGCACGGGTGCGTGCTCGCGCAGCCAGGCGTAGGCGGGGTACGGGTCGGCGGCGAACTCCCACGTGAACAGGGCGGGGGCCGGGTCGTCGGAGTGGTGCTGGTCGGTCACTCCTCGACCGTATCCGGTGCCCGCGTGCGCCCGGCCGGGGGCCTGCGCGCGGCCCGGCGCCCCGGTCCGGCGGCCCGCCGTGCCCGTTTGCGGCGCGGTCCGCCCGGACGGTCGGGCGGAGCACCGTCCGCCGGGGCGGAAGGGGCCGCGCGTCCTCGGGGCGAAGGGTCACCGGGTGCGTGCGCCGCCGGGGTCCGTCGTCGGGCGCCCCTGGGTGCGGGAGTGCTCCGGCCGCCGCGGACCGGCACCCGGCGCCCGCGCGGCCCGGCCGCCGGCTCCCGCGCCTGCGCGTCCCGCCGCCGCGCCCGCGCACCGGGCCGGGCGGCCGCCGTGCTAGGCGGGCAGGCCCTCGGCGGCCCGTATCGCGTCCCGGTAGGCCCGGGCCGCCGCCCGCAGCGCCGCCTCCGGGTCGACGCCGTCCGCCTCGGCGCGGGCCGCCAGCGCCAGCAGTTCGTAGCCGACGCCCTCGCCCCGGGGCAGGGGCACGTCCAGGCCGGCCGTGCGGGCGCGGGAGGCGAGCTTGGCGGCGAGGGCGAGGCCGGGCTGGCCGAGCGGGACCCCCTCGGTGACCGAGGCGCGCCGCTTCTCCTCCGCCTTGGTGCGCAGCCAGTGCGCCTTGACGTCCTCGGGGGTCTCGGCCCGCTCGTCGCCGAAGACGTGCGGGTGCCGGTGGACGAGTTTGGCGACGATGCCGCCGGCGACGTCGTCGACGGAGAACGGCGCGTCCGGGTCCTCCTCGGCGATCCGGGAGTGGAAGACCACCTGGAGGAGGACGTCGCCCAGCTCCTCGCGCAGTTCCGCGCGGTCGCCGGCCTCGATCGCCTCGACCAGTTCGTACGCCTCCTCGATGCCGTACTTCGCCAGGCCCTCGTGGGTCTGCCGGGAGGACCAGGGGCACTCGGCGCGGATGCGGTCCATGACCTGCACGAGGTCCAGGAGGCGGGCGCCGGGCAGGTCGTAGGAGGCGGGCAGCAGCTCCAGCTCCGGCATGGCGACCCGGCCGGAGCCGGCCAGCCGGGCCAGGCCGTCGGTGAGCGCGGGCTCGCCCTCGCCGGTCGCCACGACCACCACGGTCCGTCCGCCGGCGCAGGCGTCGACCAGCTCCTGCGCGGTGGGGGACGCCTCCGCCACGGCTATCCCGGCCTCGCGCAGATACGGCAGCTGCGGATGCGCGCCGTCCGCGCACAGCACGGCGTCGGCGGTGCGCAGGGCCTGCCAGGCGGGCCAGGACAGCAGTCCGGGTGCGACGCGGTGGCTGGTGGTGAGCAGGACGATGCGGCCGGGGCCGGCCGCGGGGTCGGCCGGCCCGGTACCGGTGGCTTCGGAGCTGATTTCGTTCACGATCCGAACGTAGCCCACGGCGCGGGAGAGCGGATCCGGCTGTCCACAGGGCCGGGCGGATCCTGTGATCGTACGACCGGACCACGGGCCGCGCCGCGGGCGTCGGCCCGTCTAGCCCGTCACCGCGGCTCCGCCCGCCGCCGTCGTGTCCTCCCGCAGCCACGGCGTCCCGGCGTCCACCCGGCTGCTCTTGCGCACGTCCCAGGAGCCGTAGCGCGGGTTGAGGTCGACGTGCAGCTCCCCGGACGCCTTGGACAGCGCCTTCCAGAAGGCGGGCCGGCTGGTGTCCGTGCCGAGCTCGGCGGCGAGCTTCTGCGCCTCCAGCTGCAGGCGCAGGTTGTCGTCGAGGCGTTCCGGGGCGATGCCGTACTTCTGCAGCCAGGCCGTCTCCAGGCCCTTGGCTCCCCCGGTCTGCCGCTCCAGGCCCGCGCGCATCTGCTGGATCTCCTTGGGGGTGACCGTGACGCCCGCGTCCTGGGCGGCGCGGTGCAGCACCCGGTCGAGGACCATGTTGTGCAGGGTGTCGCGGGTCAGGCTGCCGGTGGAGGCGACGACCTGGTGGTACTGGGTCTCGTCCGGCACCGCGGCCCGCTGCGCCTGGCGGACCTCCTCGACCCGGCTCTCCAGCTGGGCCACGGTGATCCGCTGCCCTCCGACGACGGCCGCGGCGCCCGGGTGCGCTTCGTCCGAGCAGGCGGTCAGCAGGGGCGCCGCGGCGGCGATCGCGGCGGTGAGGAGGAGCGCGGTGCGACGGCGGCGGTGCAAGGAGACCTCCAGGGGAGATTGTGCGACGGTGCACAAGGTCTTGCGGTGATCGATGGTAGGCAGTGGGCAGGCCGCGGCCAACCCATTCGACCAACGATTCGCGCGTCCTTCGGGCACCCGTGCAGGACCGGAGGTCTTGCACGGCCTCCTGCGGAGCGGCGGAGTCAGCCGCGCACCTGGCCCAGCCAGTGCAGCGTCCGCCGGACCTCCACGGCCAGCGGATGGCCGGGACCGTGCAGCCGCTCGACGTCCACGACCAGCCGCGCGAGCGTGTCGTGGGCGGCCGGGCGGTCGCCGAGGGCGAGCAGCAGATGGCCGATGCGCCGGCGCACGTCGTGGGCGAGGTGCGGGTCCCCGGAGACGTACTGGTTCTCGTAGTACGGCAGCAGCGCCCGGTACTCGGCGAGCGCCGCCGCCGGTTCGCCCAGCTGCTCCAGGCACTGGGCGGCCTCGTAGCGGTAGCGCAGGGACTGCGGGTCGGCCCGGCCGGCCTCGGCGGCGCGTTCGTCGGCGAGACGGCGCAGTTCGGGCAGCGCGCGCCGGTACTGGCCGTCGTCCATGAGCGTGGCCGCGTACTGCTTGCGCAGGGTGCGGACCACCGGGGAGTGCGCGCCGTGCTGTTCCGCGGCGGCCGGCAGGATCGCGCCCAGGATGTCGACGGCCTGCGTGATACGGCCCTCCCCCAGCAGCCGCTTGACCTCGTCCACGGCGGCGGCGACGTCCGGCTTCCCGGCCGCCTGGGGCGCCGGGGCGACGGGAGCGGGCTGCGGCGCGGGGGTCCGCGCGCGGTCCGGCCAGGGAGCGTGCGGGCGCAGGAAGGGGCGCGTGGGATCCAGAGGCGCTCCGGTGGGCGTCCCGCGCGCGGGCAGGAGCAGCGCCAGGTCCTCGTAGACCTCCTGCGCGGACGCCGGACGGTGCTGCGGGTCCTTGGCGAGCAGCCGCAGCACCAGGGCCTCGAGCGCCTCGGGGACCTCGGGACGGATCCGGCGCACCGGCAGCGGCGGCTCGTACAGGTGCCGGTGCAGCACGCCGAGCGCCGTGGAGCCCGCGAACGGCACCTCGCCGCTGAGCAGCTCGTGCATCAGCACGCCCAGCGCGTACAGGTCGGTGTACGGGCCGACCGCGCCGCCCATCGCCTGCTCGGGCGCCATGTAGGCGGGCGAGCCGATCGGGGAGCCGGTGTGGGTGAGGCGGGTGGTGTCGGTGTCCATGACCGAGGCCACGCCCAGGTCGAGGACGGTGACCGTGCCGTCCTGCTTCACCATCACGTTGCGCGGCTTGAGGTCGCGGTGCACGATCGGCACGGCGTGCACCGCGCTCAGCACGGCGCACAGCTGCGCGGCCACCGCGACCGCCCACGGCCACGGGTACGGGTCGTGCTCGGCGAGGTGGTCGGAGAGGTCGGCGCCGTCGACGTACTGCATGACGAGGAACAGCTCCTCGCCCTCGCTGCCCGCGTCGTGCACGGTGACCAGGCCGGGGTGGTCCACCTGCGCGGTCACCCGGCACTCGCGCACGAACCGGCGGCGCAGCTCGTCCGCCTCCTGGCCCGCCACCTTGTCGGGGCGCAGCAGCTTCACCGCCACGCGCCGGTCCAGCCGCTGGTCGTACGCCGTCCAGACCTGGCCCATGCCGCCCTGCCCGATGAGCGTGGCCAGTTCGTACCGGTCGGCGACCATGCGTCCCGTCGTCACCGTCATCGTCCGCCCTCGCCGCCGTCCTCGTGGCCGCCCTCGTGGCCGTCCTGCCGGCGCAGGTAGTCGCTGAGCTCGTCCAGTTCGGCCCGCACCTGGTCGATGCGGGCGGGCGCGGGACGCCGGGGCGGCCCAGCGGCGAGCGGGGGCTGCGGCACGGGCGTGTGCGGCCCCGGAACCGGGGTGTGCGGGGCGGGGGGCGGGGTGTGCGGGACGGGGGGCGGGGTGTGCGGGACGGCCGGGTGCACCGGCGCCGGGGGCGCCGTCACCGCCGGCACGGCCGGCACGCTCGCCGCCGGGTACGGGGTCACGGGCGCCGGGTAGCCGTAGGCCGGGGCCGGACGCCGCGCCGCGTACGCCTGCTGCCGCATCAGGAAGTGGCGGATGTCCGCGGCCAGGTAGTACGCCGCCGCGGCCACGAGCGTGCCGAGCAGCAGGGTGATGCCCACATAGCCGCCGGGCGTGTGGATCTCGTCGCCGGGCTCCATCGCCAGCAGCGTCAGGCTGAGGACGTCGGCGGCCAGCGCCGCCGTGAACAGCCCCCAGTCCAGCGACCGGCGCGTGACCGCGGCCAGCCGCAGCAGCATCACCCAGGCCAGGAAGCCGACGCTGAGCACCCCGACCGCCAGGAACAGCACGCGCAGGAAGACCAGCCACGCGGTGTGCGGCGGCTGCTTCACCGGCTGGCCGTAACCGTGGCCTTGCATGACTGCTCCTGTTGCCTGAAGTGGGCGTGCGTGCCCGGGCCGGCGTCCTTGTCCGAGAGTCACGACGCCGGCCGGTGCGATGGTGGTTCGAGCATATGGCCCGGCACGGACAAGCGGCCCGGGTTGTACCGAACCGTTGTCCACACGTCCCGTGCGGGCTCAGCCGGGTGCGACCGTACCGTCCGTCAGCCCGTCGTACATCCCGCGCACGAGCTGCTCCCCGAGCCGGCCGGCGTGCCGCAGCGCCCGCTCGAACTCGTCCAGGGCGCGGAACCGCGCGCCGTAGCGCCGCTGTTCCTCCAGCGGCAGTCGGGGAAGCTGGAGCCGGCGCACGTCCAGCCGGGTCGCGGTGGAGGCGTAGCTGCTGGCCTGCCGGTTGTTCGCGGTGCCCCGCAGGAACCCGGCGAGGAACCACGGGTCCAGCGCCGCGCGATCGGGCCGCAGCAGCACCAGGTTGCGTCCCAGCACGGCGCCCCGCGTCGCCTCGTCGATCACGCGCGCCACCGAGCCGCCGCCCAGCACCGGTACGACGACGTCGCCCGGCTCGGTCAGCACGGCCTCCTCCTCGCTCTCCGGCAGCGTCCCGGAAGGGCCGGTTCCGGAGAGGACGTCGTGGTCGGTGAGGACGGGCACGCGCGCGTGGCCGCCGTTCCCGCCGGTGCGCAGCACCAGCGCGCCCCCGCGCGCGAGTTCGGCGACCGTGGTGAGCGGCCAGCGTGCGGGCGGCGCCGGGTCGGCGGCGGGCGGGGTGAGGCCGGCGGCCAGCCGCAGCGTCTCACCGAGCCGCTCGCGCACCTCGGCGAGCTGCTCCTCGCCGTCGGCGACGGCGGGCGGCGGCAGATGGCGGGCGGGCGCCAGGTCCACGTCGTCGTCCAGCAGGTCGAGGACCGGCAGGGAACGGGCGAACCCCGGCCGCTCCTCCAGCCGCCCGGCCCGCCCGAAGGCGCGCCAGGCGTCCACGACGGCCTCCCGCACCGCCGCCCGGTCCGGCCCGCCGCGCCCCTCGGCGGCGAGGCCCCCCGCGTCCACGAGCAGCACCTCCGGCGCCGCCGGCGTACGGTCCGGGCGGCGCAGCACCCACAGGTGCAGCGGGATGTTGTACGGCGGCGCGGCGCCGGCCGGCAGCGCGACCACCGCCCTGAGCGCACCCCGGCGCAGCAGATCGGCGCGGATGCGGCGCCCGGAACGGCGGGAGGCGGCGGCCGGCGGCATCAGCAGCACGGCGGTGCCGCCGTCGGTCAGCCGGGCCAGGGCGTGCTGCACCCACGCCAGCTCCGACTCGGTGCGCGCCGGGAAGCCGTACTCCCAGCGGGGGTCGTAGGCGAGTTCGTCGTGACCCCAGTTGCGCTCGTTGAACGGCGGATGGCACAGGACGGCGTCCGCGCGCAGCCCGGGGTGGGCGTCGGCGCGCAGGGAGTCGCCCGCGGCGCCGCGCACGGCGGCCCGGCTGTGCAGCGCGAGCCGCAGCGCGCTGAGCGCGGCGAGGTCGGGGGCGCTGTCCTGGGCGTAGAACTCCTGGCCGGGGCGGGGTTCGACGGCGCGCAGCAGGGCGCCGGTGCCGCAGGCGGGGTCCAGGACGGTGCGGGCCGGGCCGGCGAGGTCGGCCATGAGGCCGGCGAGGCCGGCGGGAGTGAGCGTGTACTGGCGGGGGTTGGCGTCCAGGTGCCGTCCGAGCAGGAACTCGAACGCCTGCCGCGCCCCTGTTTCGGCGGCCAGTTCCGCGACACCGCGCAGCAGGGGGGCGGAGGGGAGCAGGCGGGGGCCGGTGGGGGTCGGGACGGCGGGGGCGACGGTGCGGGCGGGCAGGGCGGTGGCGGGGGCGCTGTGCGGGCTGGGAACGGGGCGTGAGGCGTTCACAGGCTGCCGAGTCGGTGAGGAGTTCACAGTCCCCCGCCTGTTCTGAGCGTTCACACCGTAGGTGCCGCCACCCCGGTTCACCCTCTCGGTGCCGTCCCCGGCGTTCACACCACCGCCTCGGCCGTAGGCGTTCACACCACCGTTGTCGCCCGCGGCGTTCACACCGTTGCCGTCGCCCCCGCGGTCCGCACCGCCGAAGCGTGCCGTCAGGACCTCTTCCAACGCGTCCGGCAGCATCGCGGCCAGGCGCGTGTCGCTGCCGGCGCTCACGTCGAGCCAGACGGTGGGGCGCTCATGGATGAGCAGCAGGACGCAGCCGGCGTGCACCAGCGCGGTCAGCGGGCCCTCGGGGTGGCCGGCCAGCTGTTGCCACACCCGTTCCCGCAGCGGGACTTCGGCGAGTTTCCCCTGCTTGCGCAGCCAGGTCTCGACCTCGGCGAGGGCGAAGGTCGGGCTGGTCTCGGTGCCGCCGACCGGCTGGGGGAAGTCGGCGTGCCGACGGCGCCAGTTGCTGACGGCGGCACGGCCCACTCCGGCGAGCCGCGCGATACCGGCTGCGGTCACCTCTGTCGCGTTGTCCGACACCGGCGTCGCTCCCCTCGTTCGGTGTGTGGATCGAGCATACCGACGCGGACACGTTCACCGCCTTCACGGTTGTGTAGCCCAGCGGGCGCGTGAACAGTGTTGACTCGGTTCACAAGATCTGATCTTATTGACACCGCGCTCGGGCGGCCATGGAGGGGGAGGCCGCCCGACCGCCGGACAGCACGGTGGGGCGTCTCGTGCCACGACCACGCGAGGCCCTTCCCGCCCGCCACCGGCACGTTCTCCCACCCACTTCTCTTCACCAAGGAACTTCCATGCGTCGTACCGCACTCGCCGCCCTCTGCCTCGCCGCCGCGGCCACAGCGGGCCTCACCACCGGCTGCCTCCCGGGGCAGGACAAGGCGGACAGCAAGCCGGCGGGCCCGTTCGCCGGGATGAGCGGCGGCGAGATCACCCAGCGGGCCATGAAGGCCACCACGAGCGCCCCGTCCCTGCGGATGAAGGGCCGGATCGCGGACGACGAGAGCGGGGGCGCCATGGAGATCGACATGGCGCTGAACAAGAAGGGCGAGTGCGCCGGCACGATGAGCATGGACGGTGCGGGCAAGGCCGACCTGATCCGCACCGGCGGCACCGTCTACATGAGGTACGACGAGAAGTTCCTGCGGGCCCAGAGCGAGGGGCAGTCCAAGGCGGACACGGACGCGGCCGTGGACATGCTGGCCGGGAAGTGGACGAAGATGTCCATGAAGGGCCAGGACGCCAAGGACGTCGCGAGCTTCTGCGACCTGGACTCGGTCCTGGGCGACGTGGAGGACGGCGAGTCGACGGGCACCACCCGCGGCAGGACCACGCGCATCGACGGCACGCCCGCGATCGCCCTGCACGAGAAGGACGGCAAGGAGCGCTACACCGCGTACGTCGCGACCGAGGGCAAGCCGTACCTGCTGCGGATCGACACCGTGTCGGCCGGCAAGAAGCCCGAGAGCCTGACCTTCGGCGACTACGGCGTTCCGGTCCCCGCGAAGAAGCCCGCGGGGAAGATCGTCGACCTGGACGCGCTGGGCGGCTGACGCCGGCCCGGAACCCGGCGCGGGGTCGCAGCGGGCGCCGCACCCCCGCGCCGGGTGCGACGTACAGGGCGTACCCGCGCTCCGGTTCGCCGCGCTCCGGCGGGAGCGCCCGGCCGCCTCGGGGCCCGTGCCCCGGTCAGCGGGCGCGGAAGCGTTCCGGCGCCCTGGTGGGGTTGCCACCGGTGGGGAGCTTCTGGTCCGGGCAGGCGGCGAGGACCTTCTTCATCGCGGCCTTCTCGGCGGCGGTGACCCACAGGCCGTACTTCTTCTTGACCGCGACCTGGGCGGCCACGTACGGGCAGCGGTAGGCCTTGGCGGGCGGCAGCCAGGTGGCCGCGTCGCCGTCCCCCTTGGAGCGGTTGGTGCTCGCGTCGACCGCGACGAGGTTGAGGGGATCGTTGGCCAGGGCTATGCGTTTGCTCGGGTCCCAGTACTTGGCGCCCTTCTGCCAGGCGTCGGAGAGGGCCACCACGTGGTCGACGTCGACCTGGCTGCGGCCGCGCCGGTAGGTGACCTTCTTGCCGGAGTAGGGATCCGGATCCAGCAGGCCGTACGAGACCTTGCAGGTGCCGTCGGTGAACCTCACGTCCCGCAGGTCGCGTTTGAGCACGTCGTCGCGGGTGTCGCAGGAGTTGGAGTCGGTGTCCGCCCAGGCGGCGCCGAACCGGTCGCGGGAGTAACCGGTCTTCGGGGCGCGCCCCTTGACGGTCAGTGCGTCGGCGGCGGCCAGGGCCGCGCCGCCGGGTGCGGTCCCCCCGGGCCCGGAGTCACCGGTCCGCTCGGCCGTGCAGCCGCTCACGGCGACCAGTACGGCGACGGCGGTGACCGCCCCGCCCTTCAGACGCGTCACGTGCGCCCCCCTTGCTCGCCCTGGTCCGCCCTCCGGGTGGGGCGGATCGTTCCGCTCCCCACGGTAACCGCCCCTGGGCGCCCACCGGACAGAGCGTCGTCGGACAAGCCGGGCACGACGCACGGCAGCTGACGGTGTGGGGGGCCGGCGCGGCCGTCGTGGGTGACGGAGCCGGAAGGGAGCCCGAGACGCCGGCGCCGGCCTCGACGGCGACGTCGGCGCACGGAACGTCCTAGCCCAGGATCGAGGTGAGGAACTCGCCGACCCAGGCCAGCAGTTCGCGGCCGACCAGCGGCCTGCCGCCCACCTTCGCGGTCTTGGGCCGCGGCACCAGCACCTGGCGCGCGGCGGGCTTGATGACCGTGCCCGGGTACAGCCGCTTGACCCGCAGTTCCTGCGACTCGCGCAACTCCACCGGCGCGAAGCGGATGTTGCTGCCCTGCAGGACGATCTCACCGACGCCGCACGCACGCGCGAGCATGCGCAGGCCGGCCACCAGCAGCAGGTTCTCCACCGGCTCGGGCAGCTTGCCGTAGCGGTCGACGAGTTCCTCGCGGACCGCCTTGATGTCCTCCTCCGTGTTGGCGGAGGCGATGGCGCGGTACGCCTGGAGCCGCAGCCGCTCGCCGGGCGCGTAGTCGTGCGGGACGTGCGCGTCGACGGGCAGCTCGATCTTGACCTCGAGCGGCGGCTCCTCCTCGATCTCGCCGGTCTCCAGCTGGCGCCGGTAGTCCGCGACGGCCTCGCCGACCATGCGGACGTACAGGTCGAAGCCGACGCCCGCGATGTGCCCGGACTGCTCGCCGCCCAGCAGGTTCCCGGCGCCGCGGATCTCCAGGTCCTTCATCGCCACGTACATGCCGGCGCCCATCTCGGTGTGCTGGGCGATCGTGGCCAGCCGCTCGTGGGCGGTCTCCGTCAGCGGCTTCTCCGGCGGGTACAGGAAGTAGGCGTAACCGCGCTCCCGGCCCCGGCCCACGCGGCCGCGCAGCTGGTGCAGCTGCGACAGGCCGAAGGTGTCGCCGCGCTCCACGATCAGCGTGTTGGCGTTGGAGATGTCGATGCCGGACTCGACGATCGTGGTGGACACCAGCACGTCGAACCGCTTCTCCCAGAAGTCGACCACGACCTGCTCCAGGGCCGCCTCGGACATCTGGCCGTGGGCGGTGGCGATGCGCGCCTCGGGGACGATCTCGCGCAGTCTCGCCGCCGCCCGGTCGATGGACTCGACCCGGTTGTGGATGTAGAAGACCTGGCCCTCGCGCAGCAGTTCACGGCGGATGGCCGCGCCGATCTGCTTCTCCTCGTACGGCCCGACGAACGTCAGCACCGGGTGGCGCTCCTCCGGCGGGGTGGTGATCGTGGACATCTCGCGGATGCCGGTGACCGCCATCTCCAGGGTGCGCGGAATGGGCGTGGCCGACATGGTGAGCACGTCCACGTTGGCGCGGAGCTTCTTCAGCTGCTCCTTGTGCTCGACGCCGAAGCGCTGCTCCTCGTCGACGATGACCAGGCCCAGGTCCTTGAACTTCGTCTCCGAGGAGAACAGGCGGTGGGTGCCGATGACGACGTCCACCGAGCCGTCCCTCAGGCCGTCCAGGACGGCCTTGGCCTCGGTGTCGGTCTGGAAGCGGGAGAGCGCCCTCACGTTCACCGGGAACTGGGCGTACCGCTCGGAGAACGTCCCGAAGTGCTGCTGCACCAGCAGCGTCGTCGGCACGAGCACGGCGACCTGCTTGCCGTCCTGCACGGCCTTGAAGGCGGCCCGCACCGCGATCTCCGTCTTGCCGTAGCCGACGTCGCCGCAGATCAGGCGGTCCATGGGGACCGACTTCTCCATGTCCTCCTTGACCTCGGCGATGGTGGTGAGCTGGTCCGGGGTCTCCGCGTAGGGGAAGGCGTCCTCCAGCTCGCGCTGCCAGGGCGTGTCGGGGCCGAAGGCGTGGCCGGGGGCGGCCATGCGCGCGCTGTAGAGCCTGATCAGGTCGGCGGCGATCTCCTTGACGGCCTTCTTCGCGCGGGCCTTGGTCTTGGTCCAGTCCGCGCCGCCCAGCCGGTGCAGGGTGGGGGCCTCGCCGCCGACGTACTTGGTGATCTGCTCCAGCTGGTCGGTCGGGATGTACAGCCGGTCGCCGGGCTGGCCGCGCTTGGCGGGCGCGTACTCGACGACCAGGTACTCGCGGGTGGCGCCCTGCACGGTGCGCTGCACCATCTCGATGTAGCGGCCGACGCCGTGCTGCTCGTGGACGATGTAGTCGCCCGGCTCCAGGGTGAGCGGGTCGATGGTCTTGCGGCGGCGGGCCGGCATGCGGGCGCCCTCGCGGCTCGCGGTGCGCTGGCCGGACAGGTCGGTCTCGGTGAGCACGGCGAGCTTGAGCGCCGGGTCCACGAAGCCGTACTCGATGGAGCCGCACGAGACGTGCACCACCGACGGGCTCAGCTCGGCGAGGTCGCCGTCCAGGCGGGCCGCGATGCCCTCGCCGCCGAGCACCTCCACGGTGCGGGCGGCCGGGCCGTGGCCCTCGGTGACGAACACCGTGCGCCAGCCGTCGGCGAGCCAGCCCTTGGTGTCGGCGAGCGCCCGCGCGGTGTCGCCGCGGTAGCTCTCGGGGGCGTGCATGCCGAGCTTGAGGGTGCCGGCCTCCCGTTCCTCGTCCGTGTCCGCGTCCGCGGCGAACGGCGAGACGGACCACCACATCATGCCCAGCTCGCGCGCCCGCTCGCGGACGTCGGCGATGGACCACAGGGAGGCGGCGCCGACGTCGATCGGGGCCTCGCCGCCGCCCGCGGTCGCCGCCCACGAGGCCTGCAGGAACTCCTGCGAGGTCGCCACCAGGTCGGCGGCGCGGGTGCGCACCCGCTCCGGGTCGCAGACGACGGCCATCGCGCCCTCGGGCAGCACGTCGAGCAGCAGCTCCATGTCGTCCACGAGGACCGGGGCGAGGGACTCCATGCCCTCCACCGCGATGCCCTCGGCGATCCTGCCGAGCAGTTCGCCCAGCTCGGGGTGGTCCTCGGCGAGGGCACGCGCGCGGGCGCGGACCTCGTCGGTGAGCAGCAGCTCGCGGCACGGGGGCGCCCACAGGCCGTGCTCGGCGACTTCGAGGGAGCGCTGGTCGGCGACCTTGAAGTAGCGGATCTCCTCGACGTCGTCGCCCCAGAACTCGATGCGCAGGGGGTGTTCCTCGGTGGGCGGGAAGACGTCCAGGATGCCGCCGCGCACGGCGAACTCGCCGCGCTTCTCGACCAGCTCCACGCGGGAGTAGGCGGCGGCCGCGAGGGCTTCCACGACGGCGTCCAGGTCGGCGCTGCGGCCGGTCCTCAAGGACACCGGTTCCAGGTCGCCGAGGCCCTTGACCTGCGGCTGGAGCACGGAGCGCACGGGGGCGACGACGACGGAGACCGGGCCGGCCGCGGGGTCGTCGGCGCTGGGGTGGGCGAGGCGCCGCAGGACGGCGAGGCGGCGGCCGACGGTGTCGCTGCGCGGGCTGAGCCGCTCGTGCGGGAGGGTCTCCCAGGAGGGGTACTCCACGACGCCCTCGGGCGGCAGCAGCGAGCGCAGGGCGGCGGCCAGGTCCTCGGCCTCGCGGCCGGTCGCGGTCACCGCCAGCACCGGGCGGCCGGCCTCGCGGGCCAGGGCGGCCACCGCGAAGGGGCGGGCCGCCGGGGGGCCGACGAGGTCGACGTGCATGCGGTTGCCGTCCGCGGCCGCTGTGATCGCTTCGGCGAGGGCGGGGTCCTTGACGACGGCGTCGAGCAGACCGTGCAGGCTCATGGAGGGCTTTTCCGTCCAGGGGGTCGGCAACACGAACGGCCCGACTCGTGCGACGGGCCGGGGGTGTCCAGCGTACGACGGCTCGCGCGACGCCGGTGGCGGCTGTGGACAACGCTGCCCGCCGGGGCGCCCGGCGCGTGGGTGCCGGCGCGCGGGTGCCGGGCGCCGCGGGGCCCGCCCGCCGGGGCGCCCGGAGCCGGGGAGCGCCCCGGAGCCGGGAGACGGAGACACCCGGTGCCGGGACGCCCTGAGGACGTCCCGGCACCGGGTGTCGGCCCGCGACCCCCGTGTGCGGTGGCCGTGACCCGTCCCGTGCGGCCCGCCCGCTACTCGGTGGCGATGGCGTTCAGGACGTTCATCCGGCCCGCCCGGAACGCCGGCACCAGCGCGGCGAACAGGCCCACGAAGGCCGAGCCGATGAACACCCCGATGATCGTCGGCCAGGGGATCTCCAGGACGTTCAGGCCCTCCAGGGCGAGGAGCTGCTGGGCGGTGGCGCCCCAGCCCATGCCCAGGCCGAGGCCCAGGAGCGCGCCGAACAGGGCGATCACCACGGACTCCAGGCGGATCATCCGGCGCAGCTGGCGGCGGGAGAGGCCGATGGCCCGCATCAGGCCGATCTCCCGGGTCCGTTCGACCACCGAGAGCGCCAGGGTGTTCACCACACCGAGGACCGCGACGATGATCGCGAGCGCCAGCAGGCCGTAGATCATGTTCAGCAGCTGGCCGATCTGGTCCTTCAGCGCCTGCTTGTAGTCGGTCTGGTCGCGCACGGTGTACTGCGGGAAGTCGTCGTGCAGGGCCGCCTTCAGCGCCCGGTAGGCGGTCTTCTCCTGGCCGTCCTTCGCCGTGGCGAAGACCAGCTGGTCCAGCGGCATCCGGTCGGCGGGCAGGTACTTCGCGGCCGTGGCGATGGACACGTACATCGCGCCCTTGTCGACGACGGCCTCGTCGCTGGTGATCGCGCGGACGGTCAGCTTCGCCGTCCGGCCCTGCTCGAAGCGGACGGTGACGGTGGAGCCCAGCCGGATGCCGTGGTCCTTCGCGAAGCCCTCGAAGACGGACATGGAGTCCGGCCGGTAGGCGTCGGCGAGGGAGCCGGCCACGGTCTCGGTGCGCAGGTCCTCGGCGTACGTGGGGTCGGCCGCGTTGATCGTCTCCTTCGCGGTGGTGCGGCCGTCCGGCGTGGTCAGGGACGCGTCGAGGAGCTTGTACTCGGTGACCCGGGCGAGCCCCGGGGTGTCCTTCACGGCCTTGACCGCCTGCGGGATGATCTCCTTGCCGTGGTCCTCCTGGATGATGAAGTCCGTGCCCACGGTCTTGTCGAGCTGCTCGGTGGCCGACGCCACCATGGAGGAGCCGACCACCGACAGGCAGGCCACCAGGGCGAGGCCGATCATCAGGGCGGCGCCGGTGGCGCCGGTGCGGCGCGGGTTGCGCAGGGCGTTGCGCTCGGCCATCCGGCCCACGGGCCCGAAGACCCGCAGCAGGACCGCGCCGAGGACGCGGACCAGGCCGCCGGCCAGCAGCGGGCCGATGACGACGAAGCCGATCAGGGTGAGCACCACGCCCAGGCCGAGCCAGCCCGAGCCGGTCTTGGCCTGCTCGGCGGTGGCGGCGGCGTAGAGGGCGCAGCCGCCGGCGGCGGTGAGGACCAGGCCGACGACGGCGCGGACGGCGCCGGCGCGGGCGCCGGCCGGGGCGTGCGCGTCGCGCAGTGCGGCCATCGGGGAGACCTTGCCGGCGCGCCGGGCGGGCAGGTAGGCGGCGAGGACGGTGACGACCACGCCGAGCAGCAGGCCCGTCGCGGGGGTGGTCCAGGCGACCGTCAGGTCGTCGGTGGACAGGTGCATGCCCATCCGGCCCATGAGCTTCATCAGGCCGACGGCGATGCCGACGCCCGCGCCGACGCCGAGCACGGAGCCCACCACGCCGAGCAGCAGCGCCTCCACCAGCACCGAGCGGTTGACCTGACGGCGGGAGGAGCCGATGGCCCGCATCAGGCCGATCTCCCGGGTGCGCTGGGCGACCAGCATGGAGAAGGTGTTGATGATCAGGAAGATGCCGACGAGGAAGGCGATCCCGGCGAAGCCGAGCATCGCGTACTTCATGACGTTCAGGAAGCTCTCGACGCTCTTCTGGTTGGCGTCCGCGACCTCCTTCGCGGTCTGCACCTTGTAGCCGTGCCCGAGGGCCGCGACGACGTTCTTCTTCAGCTGCGCGTCGGTCACGCCCTTGTCGGCGGTGACGTTGACGTTGGTGTAGACGCCGGTGGCGCCGACCAGGGTCCGCTGGGCGGTCCGCGTGTCCAGGTAGAAGATCGCCGCGCCGGGGTTGGTGACCTTGAAGGCGGCGATGCCGGACACGCGCGCGTGGTGCGTGCCGACGGCCGAGATCATGCCGATGTCGTCGCCGAGCTTCAGGCCGTGCTTGTCGGCGGTGTCGGCGTCGACCATGACCTGGCCGGGGCCCTTGGGCGCCGCACCGGAGGTGATCTCCATGGTGCGGGCGTCGTTGCCGTTCCAGCCGCCGACGATGGTGGGCGCGCCGCTGCTCGGCGACAGCTTGTCCTTGTCGGCGTCGACGACGGTCACCGAGGTGGAGAACACCGTGCCCTCGGCCGACCGCACGCCCTCGGCCCGGCGCACCTCGTTCAGCACGGAGGCCGGCAGCACCGGCGGCTTGCCGGTGCGGGAGGTGGTCTCGCCGGTGTCGGAGGAGCCCGGGGGGCTGACGGTGACGTCCGAGGCGGTCGCCTGGAACAGCTTGTCGAACGTGGTGTTCATCGTGTCGGTGAAGACGAGGGTGCCGCTGACGAACCCCACCGACAGCAGTACCGCGACCGCCGACAGCGCCATGCGGCCCTTGTGCGCGAAGAAGTTGCGCAACGACGTTCTCAGGACGGTCATGACGTGCGCCCCCGGGCGTCGAAGTCCTTCATGCGGTCCAGCACCTGCTCGGCCGTCGGGTTGTGCATCTCGTCGACGATCCGGCCGTCGGCGAGGTACAGCACGCGGTCGGCGTAGGAGGCGGCCACCGGGTCGTGGGTGACCATCACGATGGTCTGCCCGAGCTCGTCCACGGAGCGGCGCAGGAAGCCCAGGACCTCCGCGCCCGCACGCGAGTCGAGGTTGCCGGTCGGCTCGTCCCCGAAGATGATCTCCGGGCGGGCGGCGAGCGCGCGGGCCACGGCGACGCGCTGCTGCTGGCCGCCGGAGAGCTGGGCCGGCCGGTGCTTGAGGCGTCCGGCGAGCCCGACGGTCTCCACGACCCGCTCCAGCCACGCCTTGTCGGGCTTGCGGCCGGCGATGTCCATGGGCAGCGTGATGTTCTCTATCGCGTTGAGCGTCGGCAGCAGGTTGAACGCCTGGAAGATGAAGCCGATCCGGTCCCGGCGCAGCTGGGTGAGCTTCTTGTCCTTCAGGCCGGTGATCTCGGTCTCGTCCAGGTGGATCCGACCGCTGGTCACCGTGTCGAGGCCGGCGAGGCAGTGCATCAGGGTGGACTTGCCGGACCCGGAGGGGCCCATGATCGCGGTGAACTGGCCGCGGGCGATGTCCACGTCGACGTGGTCCAGGGCGACGACGCGGGTCTCGCCCGACCCGTACGCCTTAACGACCTGCCGGGCCCGCGCGGCAACGGCCGTACGCCCTCCAGTGCCCCCGTGCCTGGGAATGGTCACAGCCGATGTCACGGTTCGTCTCCTATTGGTTCGGCGAAGTCGGTGGACGCCGCCCCGGCTCGGGGGGTCGTCCTGTTCACGTCGATCAGTCTCGCGGCCGGCGAGGCGTCGCGCGCTGGTGCGCGGCCCCGTCCTTCCGGGGGGAAAACCCCACCCCCGCCGGTGCGGTCCGCCGCCCCCCAGCGGCGTGAAGCCAGGTTAAGGACGGCGCCCGGCCCAGGGCGTCCTCCGCCAGGACGACCCCTCCCCGAGCCGGGGTACGGAGACACCCCTAGGGGTGCTCCACCGACGGGAGGAGCCGTCGCGGCAGCCGTCTCCCCCCTCCGGTGCGGTGAGCCTCCACCCTGCCGTCGCGTCAGGGTCAAGTCACCGTGCCCGTGGGAAGCTTGCGTCCCGGTGACGGGTGCAGGGGACACGGGGCACGGGACGGCGTCCCGGCCGGGACCACGGGAGGGATGTGCGGTGGGGGGTACGACACCGGCGATTCGCGACGGAGCCGGCCGGCGGCAGGACACCCGGCGGCGGCGGGCGGTGGTCGCCGCGCTGATGCTGACGATGGCGCTGGCGGCGCTCGACGCCACCGTCGTCTCCACGGCCGTGCCGCAGATCGTCGGCGACCTGGGCGGGTTCTCCGTCTTCTCCTGGCTGTTCTCCGGCTATCTGCTCGCCGTCACCGTCACGCTCCCCGTCTACGGCAGGCTGTCCGACACCTTCGGCCGCAAGCCGGTGCTGGTGGTGGGCGCGGCCGTGTTCCTGCTGGGGTCGCTGCTGTGCGCGGCGGCCTGGAACATGGGGGCGCTCATCGCGTTCCGCATCGTGCAGGGCCTGGGCGGCGGGGCGTTGCAGGGCACGGTGCAGACACTGGCGGCCGATCTGTACCCGCTGGCGGAGCGGCCGAAGATCCAGGCCAAGCTGTCCACGGTCTGGGCGGTCTCCGCGGTGGCCGGTCCGTCGGTCGGCGGCGTGCTCGCCGCGTACGCCGACTGGCGCTGGATCTTCCTGGTCAACCTGCCGATCGGCGCCGCCGCGCTGTGGCTGGTCGTCCGTCATCTGCACGAGCCGGAGCGGGAGAGCGCGCGCCGCGCACGCGTCGACTGGGCCGGCGCGCTCGCGGTGTTCGCGTGCGGCGGGGTGCTGCTGACCGCGCTGGTGCAGGGCGGCGTCGCCTGGCCGTGGCTGTCGGCGCCGTCGCTGCTCCTGTTCGGCGCCGGCCTCGCCCTGCTCGCCGTGGTGGTGGCCGTGGAGCGGCGGGCCGCGGAGCCGATCATCCCCGGCTGGGTGTGGCGGCGCCGGACGATCGCGGCCGTCAACCTGGCGCTCGGCGCGCTGGGACTGCTGATGGTGGCGCCGGCGGTGTTCCTGCCGACGTACGCGCAGTCGGTGCTCGGACTCGCGCCCGTGGCCGCCGGGTTCGTGCTGTCGGTGTGGACGCTCAGCTGGCCGGTGTCGGCCGCCCTGAGCCAGCACGTCTACCGCAAAATCGGCTTCCGGGACACCGCGCTGCTCGGCATCGGCCTGGCGGCGCTGATCCTGTGCGCCTTCCCCTTCCTGCCGTACCCCGGGTCCTGGTGGCAGCCGGCGCTGCTGATGCTGCTGCTGGGCGGCGCGCTGGGGCTGTTCCAGCTGCCGCTGATCGTCGGGGTGCAGTCCACGGTGGGCTGGTCGGAGCGGGGCACCACCACCGCGTCGGTGCTGTTCTGCCGGCAGACCGGGCAGACCGTGGGCGCGTCCCTGTTCGGCGCCGTCGCCAACGGGGTGCTGGCCGCCCGCCTCGGCGGCGCCGGCGACCTGGACTCCGTCACGCGCGCGCTGGACGCCGGCCCCGCCCCCGAGGCCACCCGGCGGGCGATCGCCGAGGCGGTGCACGCGGTGTACCTCGGCGCGGCGGGCGCGGCGGCGCTGGCGTTCGCGGTGCTGCTGGTGGTGGCCCCGCGGCGGTTCCCGGTGCGCACGCAGTGAGCGCCCGCCCCGGCGCAGCAGCGACACGTGCGCCGGGTGCGCCGGGTGCGCCCGCGGCTATTCGAGGGCGGCCCTGCCGGTGAGCGAGATGAGCCGGTCGCGCACGGAGTCCATGTGCGCCTGGACGTCGTCCCAGGTCTCCCCGTGCTCACGCAGCACCCGCTCGGTCTCCCGGGCAATGCGCTCCTCCTGCGCACGGGCCCCGGCGACGATCTCGTCGGCACGCGCGCGCGCCTCCTCCTCGCAGCGGCGCGCGTACTCCCCGGCCTCCCCGAGCGCCCGCTCGGCGTCGCACAGCCCGGCCTCCGCCCGGCTCGCCCGCTCGGCGTGCCGGGCGTCCAGCGCCGCGATCCGCTCGGCCTCCTCGCGTTCGGCCTCGGCCCACCGTCCGGCGTGCTCCCGGGCCTGCTCGTCGAGGACGCCGGCGGTGCGCTGCCGCACGTCCCGCAGTGCCGCGAGGGCCTCACCGCGCCGCTCCTTCACCTCCCGCCGGGCGCCGACGCGGATGCCGTCGGCCTCGGCGCGCGCGGCGAGCAGCAGCTGGCGGGCGCGTTCGTCGGCCTCCGCGCGGAGCGCGTCCGCGGCTTCCCGCGCCTCCCGGCGCACTCGCTCGGCGTACGCCTCGGCCTGCGCGAGCCGGTCCAGGGCCTCCTGCCGCGCTCGCTCCCCGACGGCCGCCGCCTCCTCCAGCGCCAGCTGGAACAGGCTCCGGGCGCCCTCCCCGAGCGTCTCGTACGTCTGCGGCTCCAGCCGGGCCACCGCCTCGCGCGACCGCACGGCCTCCGCCTCCATCTCCCGCGCGAGCACGGTCAGCCGGGCGGCCCGCTCCCACGCGGCGTCGCGGTCCTCGGACAGCGCCTCCAGGTACGCGTTCACCTGGGCGGGGCGGTAACCGCGCCGGACGGTCACGAAGCCGTGCGGCGACATCGATGCGCTGCTCACCCTGGGAACCCCTCTCCACCGGACATACACGACAGGACGATTTCGCGCACATCTTGATGGACAGGGCGTAAGTGTTCATAACGCGACACTCCGCAGCCGTGTCACGGCCGGAAGCCCGCACGCCGGGAGCGGTGCGGCGGACGTTCACCCGAAGCGCCCGCCACCGGAGGGTGACGGCCGTGCGCCGAACGGGCGCACCGCACGGACGCCGCCCGGGAACGCGTCGTGCCCTCCACGCAGCACGCGTGAAGGGCACGAGGGCTCACACCGGGCCGGTGCGGACCGTACGGGCGGCGGCTACAGCAGCCCGTCCCACATCTGCTCCAGCAGCACCGACCACCAGCTCTCCGGCGAACCGAGCGCCGCCGGGTCCAGGGCGGCCAGCTGCGCCTGGAAGTCGACGGTCCAGCGGCCCGCCTGCTCCTGGTTCAGTCCGTACCGCAGCCGCCACATCCGGCCCAGCAGCGCCAGGCAGCGGACGAACTCCGGCAGGCCGGTGTTCACGAACTGCGGCGGCACCGGCGCACCGCCCGGCCCCGCCTCCACGGGCACGGCCACGATGTTCGCCGTGCCGTACTGCACACAGACCGCCTTGCCGAAGTCGGTCCCCATGACGAGGTACGACGCCGCGTCCGCGGCAGGCTGCACCCCGCGCTCGGCGGCCAGCTCCGCCAGCGTCGGCACCGGCCGGCCCGGCTGGGCCTGCGCCCAGAAGAACGGGCCCATGTCCAGCGGCAGCCCCGCCACGACCAGGGTGTGCGCCACGACCGGCGGCACGCCCTGCCGGGACACGGCCTGCTGCTCGAACCGGAAGATCCCCGGCCCGAACGCCGCCGCCAGCTCCTGCGCGATCGCCTCCGGCGGCAGCGGCGGCGCGGCCTGCACCGGCGGCAGCGGCGCCCGCACCGGCGCCGGCCGCGCGGGACCGTCCGCCACCTGGTGCAGCTCGCC
The DNA here is from genome assembly GCF_040613915.1 of Streptomyces sp. NPDC006193. Classification (NCBI taxonomy): domain Bacteria; kingdom Bacillati; phylum Actinomycetota; class Actinomycetes; order Kitasatosporales; family Streptomycetaceae; genus Streptomyces; species Streptomyces sp. NPDC006193. Next base: position 66,094 of record NZ_JBEXTB010000010.1, on the reverse strand, counting down.
CTGGTGCACCAGGAGCTGCTGCATGCCCTCCTGCCGGCTCGCGTGGTCCGTGCCGTACGGCGCGATGCTCGTGATCCGCGCCTGCGGCCACTGCTCCCGGATCATCCGCGCGCAGTAGGCGCCCGGCAGCTCGCACGACTCCAGCTCCGTGTGCAGCTCCAGCACCTGGTCCGGCGGCACGTTCATCGCCCGCAGCTCGTGGAAGATCTGCCACTCCGGGTGCGGCGTTCCCGGCGCCGAACGCCGGATCAGCTGCTGCTCCGAGCCGTCCTGCGCGCGGTAGCGCAGCACGGCCTGGTAGCCGGGGCCGACCGTCGGCTGCGCCTGCTGCGGATGCCCGTACGCGGGGGGCTGCCCCGGCACGGGGCCGCCCGGCGGCGGCATCGCACCCGGCGGCACCGGCGGCGGCATGACACCGGCCGGCATCCCGGGCGGCGGCATCACACCGGCCGGCATCCCCGGCGGCGGCATCGCACCGGCCGGCATCCCCGGCGGCGGCATCGCACCCGGCGGCGGCATCGCACCGGCCGGCATCCCCGGCGGCGGCATCGCACCCGGCGGCGGCATGGCACCGGCCGGCACCGGCGGCTGAGCACCCGGAGCGGCCGGGGGCATGCCGGGGGCGGGCGGCGGGGGCGCGCCCGGGCCGGTCACCGGCGGGGCGGACAGCACCGTCTCCGCATGATGCACGCCGCCGCCCGGGGCTCCCGGGGCGTGGGGCGGCTGGGGGGCGCCCGGAGGCTGCGGCGCGCCGGGCGCGCGGCCGGGACCGGACAGCATGGTGGCCGCGTGGTGGACGCCGCCCGGAGGCGTGCCGCCCGGAGCTCCCGCAGGCGAGGCGGGGGCACCCGCAGCGTGCGGCGCACCCGGCGCCTGCCCGCCGTCCGCGCTCCCCGGACCGGCCGGCGCGGCGCTGTCTCCGGACCCCTCCGGACCGAGCGCCGAGACCAGCTGCGTCGGCACGTACCCCGCCCCGGACCCACCCGGCGCGGGCGGTGCCGCCGCGCCCCCTGGGCGCACGCCCGGCGCTCCCGGGGCGCCCGGCGGCGGAGGCGGCGCGCCCACACCACCGCGCGCCTTCCTCGGCGGCGGCGCCGCCTTGCTCGTCGCGGCGTCCGCGATGTCCCCGGCATGCGGCGCAAGCCCCCGCTCCGGAGCACCCTGGGGAGCCCCGGGTCCCTGCGGGAAACCGTGCGGCGGGGCGGGCGGCGTGCCGCCCTGCGCCGGAGCCTGGGTGGGCACGCCCGCGGGAGGTGTGCCCGCGGCCCCCGGCGCCTGCGGCTGCCCGTACGCCGGCGCACCGGACGGCGAAGGGGGCGTGCCGCCCTGCCAGGCGCCCGGCGCGCCCGGCGCGGAGTCCTGCACTCCCGGCGCGTGCGGCACGTCGAGCGCCGGCGCGACCGTCGTCGGCGGCAGCTGGCTGCCGCCCGCCAGCAACGCCGTCGGCGCGTCCGGCGCCGCCCCCCGCGGACGCGGCGCCCCGCCGTCCGCGTCGCTGAGCGGCGGCGCGAACACCGTCGCGGGCAGCGGCACCGAACGGTCGTCCTCACCGCCGTCCGCGTTCGTGTCGGTACCGGCCCACGGCGTGGCCCCCGGCGGCGCGTCCACGGCAGCGGACGCCCCGGACGCCGGCGGCGCAGCCGTAACCCCGGACGCGCCCGGCATCCCGGCCTGCGTCCGCGCCGGCCCGGCCCCGCCCGGCGGCTCCGCGTCCGGCGCCGCCCCGCCGCCGGACCCGCGCCCCCCGTCGCCGGCGGACGCCCCCGCCTGCGCCCCGGACGCCGGCGACGCAGCCGCAACCCGGCCCGAACCCCCGGCGGCGGCCTCCGGCCCGCCGCCCGGGATCCCCAGCTTGTCCGCCGCCTCCTGCAGCCACTGCGGAGGGGTCAGCAGGAAGGACGTCTGGTTCAGATCGACCCGGGCGGCCGGCGCCGCGGCCGCGTCCCGGACCTCGTCGCCGCGGCCGTACTCCTCCTCGTACCGGCGGATCACCTCACCCACCGGCAGAGCGGGCCACAGCGTCGCCTCCCCGCTGTCCCGAGCGATCACCAGACGCTGACCGCCCGCGTCCGCACGCGGACCCTCCGCCCGGTCCTCGCCCCACACCACGAAACCCAGGTCGAACTCCCGCACCCGCACCTCACGGTGCTGGTACGCGGGCACATCACCGTTGATCCACTCCTCGGCGCGCTCCTGCGCCTGCGCGTAGGTCACCATCGTCCGCAGCTCACTCCCCCGCCGGATCCGACGACGCCGCACCGGAGGACACCGGAACGACCCGCGCGAAACCACCGTCGACCATCAGATTCGCCACCGTCTCCAGCTCCGGCGGATGACCCGCCAGCCGGGACAGGAAGACGTCGAAATCGTCACCGCACGGCAGCAGCAGCCGCTCCACCCGCTCCGCCGGCGACCACGACGGATCCACGTCCCGCACATCGTCGTACGCGCAGAACCACACCGAGCCGGCCCGCTCGCCCCGCACCTTCACCGCGAGCAGCCCGCCCTGCACGAAAGCGACCCCCAGGTAATCCTTCGTCAGATGGTCGCGCAGGCACTTGTTCACGTACACCAGGTCGTTGACCGCCGCCTCGTCCCGCACCGTGAAGAACGGCTGGTCCAGCAGCAGCCCCAACCCGGCGTCCAGCGCCGTGCCGACGGGCGCACAGCCGCCCGCCGCCTTCAGGAACGAACGGTAGGCGCCGGGAAGCCGGTAGCCCAGCTCCTCCTCGACCCCCTGCACCTGCGCCTCCGTCACCGCCACACCCGACTTCGGCAGCCGGAAGTGCGCCGGCCGCGCCTCCTGCAACGGCCGCGTCCCCCGCTTGCCGTGGTCCACCCGCGCCGTCGCCACCCCGCCGTGATGCCGCAGCAACGCCTTCACCTCGACCGGGACCAGCTCCAGCCGCCGCGTCCCCGCCACGTGGTGCCACGTCCAGCCGTGCGGCGTCGCCACGTCCGGCACCGTGTCCCACAACGCGTGCCCCGCGGCCGCCAGCGCCGCGTTCGCCGACACGTAGTCCGTCAGCCGCAGCTCGTCGACCCCGAACCCCTCCGGCGGCTCGGCGATCTCCACCGCCACACGCGCGTACGGCGAGAAATCCGGGTAACCGCGCTCATCGACCCGCACCCCCCGCGGATGACGCGCCGCCCGGACCGGATCCGGGAAGTGCACGACCTGCCCCGCATAGGCCGCGTTCGGCGGCGCGGCCCGTCCCCCGGCCTGGCTGCTGGACGGCGCCCCCAGCCCGAGCCGACCTGTCGTCATGGCGGTTGCCCCCTGCGGCGTTGTCTCTGGCCTGAACGGCGTCGTCGATCGCGGACGCCGACAGCCTATGCGGTACCCGCACCCCGGTCACCGGCCCACCGCGTCCCCGCGGACCCCACCCCTGCGCCGACACCGCGACCACTCGCCCGCCGGAGTGACCCCCCGTCACCCCGCCGTCACCACTCACTCTTGCACGGGCGTGTCGCACCGCCCCAGCTTCCCCCCCGGCCACGGCATTTGGCACCCTGTGTCCGTCGGGGGGATGCCCGGGGAGGAAGAACGACCATGAACACCTTGCAGACCGGAGGGGCCGACATGCGGGCCGGCGACCCTCGCATCGACTGGAGCGGCGCCGACACACCCCCCGCCCCCGCGCTCCGGCACCGCCGCGACGGCATCCTGCCCGCCGTGGCCGCCGCCCTCTCCGTCCGCGGCACCACCCTCACCGGCACCGCCGCCCGCGGCGACCGGCCCCCCGCCCTGCACCCCCTCGTCCAGGACTTCCTCGACACCCTCACCAGCGCCCAGCGCGACCGCTTCACCGGCCGCTGCGCCGAGACCATCCTCATCTCCCGGCACCTCGCCGCCGCCGACGCGGCCCGCAGCAGACGCGCCGCCCGCAGACCCATGACCAACGGCGAAGCCCGCAAAGCCCTCAAACACGCCAAACTCACCGCCCGCCGCATACGCGAGGACGGCGACCCCCTCCACGGCAGCTTCGCCGCCCCCTGCCGCGCCTGCACCGCCCTCAGCGCCCACTTCGGCGTCCGCATCGTCGACCCCACCCCGACCGGCGGCTGAACACCGCCGACCACCCCCGTACCACCCCGCGAGCACGACGAACGAAGGGCAGATGCACCCCGACCGCACCTCCTCCCCGCACCCGGCTCCACTCGTGCAGGGGGCGGCCCCACCCCGCTTCCCCGTCCCCGTCGACGCCGCCCTGCGCGCCGCCGGCTGGCACCCCGGACGCTGGGACATACAGCAGGCCGAGATCTGGGCCGACACCCTGCGCGCACACACCTCCCCCGCCGGACACCGGCACACCGTGTTCCCCGCAGCCGTCGAAGCCTGGGCCGAATTCGGCGGCCTCACCATCACCCCGACCGGCCCCGGCCGCCAGATCGCCCCCGCCACCCTCCACCTCGACCCCCTGCACGGCCTCCACCTCGCCCGCACCCTCGGCGACCTCGGCCGCGCCCTCGGCACCGAGCTCTGCCCCCTCGGCGAGGAGACCGACACCGCCGCCGCCCTCGCCATCGACGCCGAGGGCCGCGTCTACGCCATCGACCACACCGGCGACTGGTACCTCGGCCCCGACCTCGACCACGCCCTGGCCACCCTCGTCACCGGCATCCCCCCCGTACGCCTCACCGCCGGCTGAACACCGGCACCGGCCGAGGACACGACAGCGACCGAGGAGCACGCCAGCGGCCGAGGACACGCCACCGGCCGACCCCACGCCACCGGCCGGGAAAGGGGGCCTACGCCGCCGGAATCACCGCCGACACCCGGAACCCGCCCGCGTCCGTCGGCCCCGACACGAACACACCGCCCAGCGCCACGACCCGCTCCCGCATCCCCAGCAGACCGTTCCCGCCCGACGGCAGCCCCGCCGCCGACGCCGACGCGGGCTCCGGCGGCGGCTCGTTCTCCACCTGCATCGCGATCTCCGACGCCCGGTGCGCCAGCCGCACATACGTCTTCGCGCCCGCCGCGTGCTTGTGGACGTTCGTCAACGCCTCCTGCACCACCCGGTACGCCGTCTGCTCGACCTCCGCCGCATACCGCCGCGGCTCCCCCTCCACCGACAGATCCACCACCATCCCCGCGGCGGCCGACTGCCCGACCAGCTCCTCCAGCTCCTCCAGCCACGGCCCCTCCGCCGCGTGCTCCGCCTCCGCGACCCGGGAAGCCGCCGCCACCGCGGCCTCCCCCACCGCCGCCGCCGGCACCGGGGCGGCACGCCGGCCGGCGCCCTCCCCCGCCCGCAGCACCCCGAGCATCTCCCGCAGCTCGGTGAGCGCCTGACGGCCCATGTCCCCCACCAGAGCCGCGTTCCGCACCGCCTTCTCCGGATCCTTGCGCGCCACCGCCTGCAGGGCCGCGGCATGCACCACCATCAGACTCACCCGGTGCGCCACCACGTCGTGCATCTCCCGCGCGATCCGCGTCCGCTCCTCGTTCCGCGCCCACTCGGCGCGCTCCTCCGCCCGCTCCGCGAGCAACTGCAGCTCCCGCTCCAGCGAGTCCGCCCGCTCCCGCAGACTCTCCATCAGCCGCCGCCGCGCCCCCACGTACAGGCCCAGCAGCACCGGCGGAGCCGTCAGCCCCAGCGCCGTCGTGACCGCCGCGAACGGCACGAACCAGTCACCGAGGGTCAGATCCCCCCGCGCCATGTCCTGCCGCGCCCGCACGAACGTCACCACCGCCGTGCCCAGCAGCGACATCCCCGCCAGCGCGACGACGATCCGCCGCGGCACCTCGCACGCGGCCAGGGTGTACAGCCCCACGACCCCGAGCAGGAACCCCATCTGCGCCGGCGTGATCGCGATCGCCACCAGGACCACGGCGACCGGCCACTTCCGCCGCACCAGCAGCACCGCGCCGGCGATCACCCCGAAGACGATCGCCACCGACGCCGGGATCCCCGCGTCCCGCGCGAACGGAATCCCCTCCGCGGCGCACTCCGCCGCCGACGCCAGCGCGAGACTCCCGTCGAGCACCGCGCTGCGCCACCGTGTCCACCACCAGGGGCCGGTCAGAGCCCTGGTGTGGTCTTCCCCCGTCGTGGTCATGGCTCCAGCCTACGGGCGGCGGGTGCGGCTTTTCCGGTGAGTTTCGCCTACCTCCACACACCACCCCCGGTGACCGAACGGCCTCGAAACCGCCCACTGTCCCCCGAACCGGTGAACCGTCCCCGTTCGACCACGGAACACACCATTCCGTCCGGACGGTATGCCCATGACCCATACCCCCGCCCGCCCCACCGATGTCGAGAGCCTCCACCGACAGGCCATCGCCCCGCCCAGCAGGCACCCGCGGGCCAGGGACGACCTGCGGACCCGGGCGCGCGAGCTGCGGCTCCGGGGCTGGACGTACGACCGGATCCAGGCCGAACTGGGGTGCTCGAAGAGTTCGGTCTCGCTGTGGGTGCGGGACCTGCCGAGGCCGGAGCGACGCGGACCGGCGGAGCAGGCGAGACACGCGGCGCGCATGAGGTGGGATCACGAACTGGCGCTCCGCGACGAGGCGCGGCGGCGGACGAAGGCAGCGGCGGCAAGGGAGATCGGCGCGCTGTCCGACCGTGAGCTGTTCATCGCCGGCGTCGCCCTCTACTGGGCCGAGGGCACCAAGGACAAGCCCCACGCCCGCCGGGAGCGCGTCGCCTTCGTCAACAGCGACCCGGCCGTGATCCGCCTGTTCCTGGCCTGGCTCGACCTGCTCGGAGTGGAGCGCGACACCGTGGGCTACCGGGTGATGATCCACGAGTCCGCCGACGTCGCGGGCGCCGAGAGGTACTGGGCGGACCTGGTCGGGGCCGATCCCGGCGCTTTCGGCAAGACGACCCTGAAACGGCACAACCCGAACACCGTACGGAAGAACACCGCCGAGGGCTATCGCGGCTGCCTGGTCGTCACCGTCCGGAAGAGCGCCGAGCTGTACCGTCGCATCGAAGGCTGGTGGTACGGCATAGTAGGGGCTGCCACCGCTGCCGATCCAGCGAATCGGACATAGCGGCAATCCCGGGTCGTCTAAGGGCAAGACGTCAGATTTTGGTTCTGATCATGGGGGTTCGAGTCCTCCCCCGGGAGCTCACGGCACACGCCACCCGGCTCCGGCTCCCGACCGGCGATCCCACCGCCGGGGCCCGTGCTCGTATGGGGTGCTTCGCCCCCCGGTATCCTGCGGCTGTCACCCCCACCCATCCAGAGCCGAAGGGCAACCCCGTGAGCGCCATCCGCCCGGCAGCCGTCGTCGTTCTCGCAGCGGGTGAGGGCACCCGTATGAAGTCGGCCACACCCAAGGTCCTGCACCAGATCTGCGGCCGTTCCCTGGTCGGCCATGTGCTGGCCGCCGCCCGCGAGTTGGACCCCGAGCAGCTCGTCGTCGTGGTGGGCCACGCCCGCGAGCAGGTCACCGCGCACCTGGCCGAGATCGACCCGGGCGTGCGGACGGCCGTGCAGGCGGAGCAGAAGGGGACCGGGCACGCGGTGCGGATGGGCCTGGAGGAGCTGGGCGGGGCCGTGGACGGCACCGTCGTGGTGGTCTGCGGGGACACCCCCCTGCTGACCGCGGACACGCTCCGGCGGCTGGCCGGGACGCACCACGCCGACGGCAACGCGGTGACCGTGCTGACCGCCGAGGTGCCGGACGCGACCGGGTACGGCCGGATCGTGCGGGACCGGGCGACGGGCGCCGTGACCGCGATCGTGGAGCACAAGGACGCGACCGAGGCCCAGCGGGCGATCTCGGAGATCAACAGCGGGGTGTTCGCGTTCGACGGGGCGCTGCTGGCGGACGCGTTGAAGAAGGTGCGGACGGACAACAGCCAGGGTGAGGAGTACCTCACGGACGTGCTGGGGATCCTGCGGGAGGCCGGGCACCGGGTGGGGGCCTCGGTGGCCGCCGATCACCGGGAGATCGCCGGGATCAACAACCGGGTGCAGCTGGCCGAGGCGCGCCGGATCCTGAACGACCGGTTGCTGACGCGGGCGATGCTCGACGGGGTGACGGTGGTGGACCCGGCGACGACCTGGGTGGATGTGACGGTCACCTTCGGGCAGGACGCGGTGGTGCATCCGAACACGCTGCTGACGGGGTCGACGCACGTGGCCGAGGGCGCGGAGGTCGGTCCGAACAGCCGGCTGAAGGACACGCGGGTGGGGGCGGGCGCCCGGGTGGACAACACGGTGTCCGAGGGGGCCCGGATCGGCGCCGGGGCGAGTGTGGGGCCGTACGCGTATCTGCGGCCCGGTACGCGGCTGGGCGCGAAGGGCAAGATCGGTACGTACGTGGAGACGAAGAACGCGTCGATCGGTGAGGGGACGAAGATCCCGCACCTGTCGTACGTGGGGGACGCGACGATCGGTGAGTACACGAACATCGGCGCCGCCAGTGTGTTCGTGAACTATGACGGTCAGGACAAGCACCACACCACCGTCGGGTCGCATTGCCGGACGGGTTCGGACAACATGTTTGTGGCTCCTGTCACGGTCGGGGACGGCGCCTACACGGCTGCCGGGTCCGTGATCACGAAGGATGTGCCGCCCGGTTCGCTGGCCGTGGCCCGCGGTCAGCAGCGGAATATCGAGGGTTGGGTGGCGCGCAAGCGTCCGGGGAGCGCTGCGGCGAAGGCGGCCGAGGCGGCGTCCCGGCGTGGTGGGAGCGAGGACTGACCGGAAACGGGTGCGCCAAACACGGCGTACCGTGATAAGTGCACATGCGCGCACGTGGACCTGCGCCGTTGTGCACTGCACCCCTACCAGCTGATACGGCCTCTCATGCCCAGCCGAGAGGTCGCCGAGCAGCCGGCTGGCTGAGACAACCTCTGAGGAGACTGTGCTGTGACCGGGATCAAGACGACCGGCGAGAAGAAGTTGATGTTCTTCTCCGGCCGCGCCCACCCCGAGCTTGCCGAGGAGGTCGCCCAGCAGCTGGGTGTCGGGGTCGTCCCGACGAAGGCCTTCGACTTCGCCAATGGTGAGATCTACGTCCGTTACCAGGAGTCGGCGCGTGGTGCGGACTGCTTCCTGATCCAGAGCCACACGGCTCCGATCAACAAGTGGATCATGGAGCAGCTGATCATGATCGACGCGCTGAAGCGCGCGTCGGCGCGTTCGATCACGGTGATCGTGCCGTTCTACGGTTACGCGCGGCAGGACAAGAAGCACCGGGGTCGTGAACCGATCTCGGCGCGTCTGATCGCGGATCTGATGAAGACGGCGGGCGCCGACCGGATTCTGACGGTGGACCTGCACACGGACCAGATCCAGGGTTTCTTCGACGGGCCGGTGGACCACCTGTTCGCGCTGCCGCTGCTGGCGGACTACGTGGGCAAGAAGGTGGACCGGGAGAAGCTGACGGTCGTGTCGCCGGACGCGGGCCGGGTGCGGGTGGCGGACCGGTGGTGCGACCGGCTCGGTGCGCCGCTGGCGATCGTGCACAAGCGGCGTGACAAGGACGTGGCGAACCAGGTGACGGTCCACGAGGTCGTGGGCGAGGTCAAGGGCCGGGTGTGCGTGCTGGTCGACGACATGATCGACACGGGTGGGACGATCTGTGCGGCTGCCGACGCCCTGTTCGCGCACGGTGCGGAGGATGTGATCGTGACGGCGACGCACGGTGTGCTGTCGGGTCCGGCCGCGGACCGGCTGAAGAACTCGCGGGTGAGTGAGTTCGTGTTCACGAACACGCTGCCGACGCCGGGTGAGCTGAACCGCGAGCTGGACAAGATCACGGTGCTGTCGATCGCGCCGACGATCGCGAGCGCGGTGCGTGAGGTGTTCGAGGACGGGTCGGTGACCAGCCTCTTCGACGAGCAGTGAGGTTTCTGCGCGGCTCCTGCCGGGGCTAGCTGGAGATCCTTTTGGGTGCGGCCTCCCCTCCGAGTAAACTGCTGGAGTTGCTCGGCGAGGGAGGCCGTGTCCGTGTGTGCGGGCATGGCGGTCCGTTATCGACGCGCTCTTCGTAGCAGGCCGTTCGTGGCCGGGTGACCACGTCCGTTCCGATTTCCTACGAGGAGTGATCCGCATGTCCGAGGTGAAGCTCACCGCCGAGACCCGCACCGAGTTCGGCAAGGGCGCCGCCCGTCGCATCCGCCGTGACAACAAGGTTCCGGGTGTCCTGTACGGCCACGGTTCCGAGCCGCTGCACCTGACCCTGCCGGGTCACGACCTGCTGCTGGCGCTGCGTACCCCGAACGTCCTGATCTCCCTGGACATCGACGGCAAGTCCAACGAGCTGGCGATCCCGAAGGCCGTGCAGCGCGACCCGCTGAAGGGCTTCCTGGAGCACGTCGACCTGCTGCTGGTCAAGCGGGGCGAGAAGGTCACGGTCGAGGTCCCGGTGCACACCGAGGGCGAGCTGGCCCCGGGCGGCAACCTGCTGGAGCACGTCCTGGACGCGCTGCCGGTCGAGGCCGAGGCCACGCACATCCCGGAGCAGGTGTCCGTGTCGATCGAGGGCCTGGAGGCCGGCGCCTCCGTCCTGGCCAAGGACATCGCCCTGCCGAGCGGCGTGACCCTGGCCGTGGACGAGGACGCGGTGGTGCTGCAGGTGCTGCAGGCCCAGGTCGAGGAGACCGAGGGCGAGGCCGCCGAGGGTGAGGAGGCGGCCGAGGCCTGATCCTCGCCGTCGTCGTCGACCGGTCAGCCGCTGCTTCCCTCGCCGGGAGCGGCGGCTGGCGCGTATCAAGGAGACATGGACGTGACCACCCCCGCCAGTGACCCCTGGCTGATCGTCGGGCTCGGCAATCCCGGGCCGGAGTACGCCGCGAACCGGCACAACGTCGGTTTCATGGTGGCCGATCTGCTCGCCGAGCGGATCGGGGGGAAGTTCAAGCGGGCGGGCAAGGCGCAGGCCCAGGTGCTGGAGGGGCGGATCGGTCCGGTGGGGCCGGCCGGCCGCCGGGTGGTGCTGGCGAAGCCGATGTCGTACATGAACCTGTCGGGCGGGCCGGTGAACGCGCTGCGGGACTTCTACAAGGTGCCGCTCGCGCAGGTGGTGGCGGTCCATGACGAGCTGGACATCGACTACGGCACGCTGCGGCTGAAGCTGGGCGGCGGTGACAACGGGCACAACGGTCTGAAGTCGATGACGAAGGCGATGGGGCCGGGGTATCACCGGGTGCGGTTCGGGATCGGCCGGCCGCCGGGGCGGATGCAGGTGGCCGACTTCGTGCTGAAGGACTTCTCCTCGGCGGAGCGCAAGGAGCTCGACTATCTGGTGGACCGTGCGGCGGACGCGGTGGAGTGCCTGGTGACGGAGGGTCTTCAGCGGGCGCAGAGCGCGTACAACTCCTGACGCGTCCGGTGCCGGGAACGCGGGTGCCCCCGGGGTCCGAGGACCTCGGGGGCACCCTTTCGGCCGTTGCGGGGTCAGCCGGTGTTGCGCAGGCCGGCGGCGACGCCGTTGACGGTGAGGAGCAGGGCTCGGGAGAGCAGCGGGTCGGGTTCGGCGCCGGCGGCCGCGGCGTCGCGCTGGCGCTTGAGCAGGGCGACCTGGAGGTAGGAGATCGGGTCGAGGTAGGCGTCGCGGATGGCGAAGGTCTGCTTCAGGACGGGCTGGGCGTCGAGGAGTTCGCTCTCGCCGGTGATGCGGAGGACCTCGCGGACGGTCAGCTCGTGCTCGGCCTTGATGGTGTCGAACACGTGCTTGAGCTCGTCGGGGACGAGGGTGTCGACGTAGTGCTGGGCGATCCGCAGGTCCGTCTTGGCGAGGGTCATCTCGACGTTGGAGATGAAGTTGCGGAAGAAATGCCACTGCTGGTGCATCTCGTCGAGCACGGTGTCCAGGCCGGTCTCGCGCAGGGCCTTGAGGCCGGAGCCGACGCCGAACCAGCCGGGGACGATCTGCCGGGACTGGGTCCAGCCGAACACCCAGGGGATGGCGCGCAGGCCGTCGAGGCCGGCGCCGGAGTCGGGGCGGCGGGAGGGCCGGGAGCCGAGGTGCAGGTCGGCGAGCTGGTCGACGGGGGTGGAGGCGAAGAAGTACGCCGGGAGGTCGGGGTCCTCCACCAGGCGCCGGTAGGCGGCGTGGGCGGCGTCGGAGACGACGTCCATGGCCGCGTCCCAGCGGGCGAGCGCCTCGTCGGACTGGCGGGGCGCGGTGTGCAGGGCGGAGGCCTGGAGGGTGGCCGCGACGGTCAGTTCCAGGTTCTCCCTGGCCAGGGAGGGGATGAGGTACTTGTCGGAGATGACCTCGCCCTGCTCGGTGACCTTGATCTCGCCTTCGAGGGTGCCCCAGGGCTGGGCGAGGATCGCGTCGTGGGAGGGGCCGCCGCCGCGGCCGACGGTGCCGCCGCGGCCGTGGAAGAGGCGCAGGCGCACGCCGTAGCGGTGGGCGACGTCGCGCAGCCGGCGCTGGGCGCGGTGGATCTCCCACTGGCTGGTGGTGATGCCGCCGAACTTGGAGGAGTCGGAGTAGCCGAGCATGACCTCCTGGACGTCGCCGCGCAGCGCGACCAGGCGCCGGTAGGACGGGTCGGAGAGCATGTCCTCGAGGATGGTGTCGGCGGCGCGCAGCTCGTCGGTGGTCTCCAGGAGGGGGACGATGCCGATCTTGGCCCAGCCGGCGTGGAGGTCGACGAGGCCGGCCTCGCGGGCGAGGACGGTGGCGGCGAAGACGTCGTCGGCGCCCTGGCACATGGAGATGATGTAGGACTCGATGACCTCGGGGCCGAAGACCTCCAGGGCCTTCTTGACGGTCTGGAAGACGCCGAGGGTCTTCTGCCCGGCCGCGTCGACGGGTGCCGGGGTGGGGGCGAGGGGCCTGCGGGAGCGCAGTTCCTTGGCGAGGAGCTTGGCCCGGTACTCGCGGGGCATGTCGGCGTAGCGCCAGGACTCCTCGCCGAGCCGGTCGAAGAGCTGGCCGAGGGCGTGGTGGTGGGCGTCGGCGTGTTCGCGGACGTCCATGGTGGCGAGCTGGAGGCCGAAGGCGGCGAGGGTGCGGATGGTGCGGGCGAGGCGGCCGTCGGCGAACAGGCCGCCGCGGTGTTCGCGCAGGGAGGTCTGGATGATCCGCAGGTCCCTGAGCAGTTCGCCGGTGCCGAGGTAGTCGCGGCCGTCCTCGTGGGGGGTGCCCTTGGCGAGGCGCTGCTTGGTGTTCTCCAGCTTCTGCCGGATGCAGGTGGCCTTGAGCCGGTAGGGCTCCTCGGCGTTGAGGCGCTTGTAGCGGGGGCTGATCTCGGGGAGCCGTTCGAGGTCGGCCTTGAGGGAGTCCAGGAGTTCCTCGGTGGCTCCGGCGTAGCGGATGGAGTTGGAGAGCAGCCCGCGCAGCTCGTCGATGGTCTCCAGGGCGTCGTTGATGCCGTGTTCGTGCTGGAGGATGAGGACGTCCCAGGTGACCTGGGGGGTGACGTTGGGGTTGCCGTCGCGGTCGCCGCCGATCCAGGTGCCGAAGGTGAGGGGGCGGGTGTCGTCGGGCAGCTTGACGCCGACGCGCTCCAGTTCGGCGGTCAGGTCCTCGAGGACGTCGCCGACGGCGCCGGCGTGCAGTTCGTCGAGGTAGTAGATGGCGTTGCGGGCCTCGTCGGCGGGCTCGGGCCGGACGACCCGCAGTTCGTCCGTCTGCCACACCAGGTCGATGTTCTCGGCGAGGCGGGTGTCGTGGCGGCGGCGGTCGGAGTCGAGGACGGGGGTGTCCAGGAGCTCGGCGATGCGCCGGAGCTTGTTGAGGACCGACCGGCGTGCGGCCTCGGTGGGGTGGGCGGTGAAGACCGGGCGGACGTTGAGGTTCTGGACGGTCTGCCGCAGGTGCTCGGGGTCGGCGTCCTTGAGCCGGTCGGCCGTGCGGGCGAGCAGGCCGCCCTCGGCGGCGCGCCGGGCGCGCAGTTCCCGGCCGCGGTGCACCTGTTCGGTGACGTTGGCCAGGTGGAAGTAGGTGGAGAAGGCGCGGACCAGCTTGGCCGCGGTCTCCAGTTCCGTGCCGCGCAGCAGTTCGGCGGCGGCTTCGCCGTCCTCGCGGGTGAGGCGGCGGACCTTCTCCACGAGTTCGAGGAGTTCGGGGCCCTCCTGCCGGACGAGGGTCTCCCCCAGGAGGTCGCCCAGCCGGCGGATGTCGGCGCGCAGCGCGCTGCCGGTCGTGGTGGTCTGGTCGTCGGCACTGCTCACAGGTGCGGCTCCTTGCAGTGTTGAAGCTCGTCTGGGAGGGAACCCGGCCGGCTACCAGGCGGCGGGTGCCGCATAGGGGCCGGAGCGTCCGGGAAGGAAACTTCAGCGGACCGCGCTGTCCGACCGAGTCCAAGGATAGGTGCCTCGGTGGACGCGCAGGCTCTGGGGCTCTTGCCGCCGCTCCGCACACTGTCATACTTACGATTCCGTAGGTTACGGAACCGTAGGGAAAGGGTCGTCGAGGCCCTCCCGGTCCCGGCGGCCCGCGCCTGTCTTGACCCTCGACCCCACAGGGGACGCGTATGACCTCTAGTTCCGATGTGATCGAAGAAGCCCGCAAGGCCACCGACACACCCCCGTCCGCCACCCTGGGCGGCGAGCAGAAGCGTTCGATCGAGCAGATCACGCTGCTCCTGTTCATCGTGGTGCCGTTCCTGGCACTGGTGGCGGCCGTGCCGCTGGCCTGGGGCTGGGGGGTGAGCTGGCTCGACCTGGGCCTGCTGGTCTTCTTCTACTTCCTGGGGTGCCACGGCATCACGATCGGTTTCCACCGGTACTTCACCCACGGTTCGTTCAAGGCCAAGCGGCCCCTCAGGATCGCGCTGGCGATCATGGGGTCGATGGCCGTGGAGGGCCCCCTGGTGCGCTGGGTGGCCGATCACCGAAGGCACCACAAGTTCTCCGACGCCGAGGGCGACCCGCATTCGCCGTGGCGGTTCGGGGAGACGGTCCCGGCGCTGATCAAGGGCCTGTGGTGGGCGCACATCGGCTGGATGTTCGACGAGGAGCAGACGCCGCAGGACAAGTACGCGCCGGACCTGATCAAGGACAGGACGATCCGGACGATCTCCCGCCAGTTCGTGCTGTGGACGGTCGTGTCCCTGGGGCTGCCGCCGCTGATCGGCGGTCTGGCGACGATGTCCTGGTGGGGCGCGTTCACCGGTTTCTTCTGGGGTTCGCTCGTCCGGGTGGCGCTGCTGCACCACGTGACGTGGTCGATCAACTCGATCTGCCATGCGGTCGGCAAGCGGCCGTTCAGGTCGCGGGACCGTTCGGGCAACGTCTGGTGGCTGGCGGTCCTGTCCTGCGGTGAGTCCTGGCACAACCTGCACCACGCCGACCCGACCTCGGCGCGGCACGGTGTGATGCGCGGCCAGATCGACTCCTCGGCCCGCCTCATCCGCTGGTTCGAGCTGCTCGGCTGGGCGTACGACGTGCGCTGGCCGTCACGCTCGCGTATCGATTCCCGCCGCAACACCGGGGAGGGCGGCGACCGGCGGCGGAAGGAGACGGCCGAGGCGGCATGATGGACGCCGTGGCGACCGACTCGAGCAGTGCAGGCAATGACAAGCAACGGCGGACCCGCCGGACCCGTATGACCGGTGCCGAGCGCCGCCAGCAGCTGCTGGAGATCGGTCGCACCCTCTTCGCGGCCAAGGGCTTCGAGGGCACGTCGGTGGAGGAGATCGCGGCGAAGGCCGGGGTGTCCAAGCCGGTGGTGTACGAGCACTTCGGCGGCAAGGAGGGGCTGTACGCGGTGGTGGTCGACCGCGAGATGCGGCGTCTGCTGGACATGGTGACCGGCTCGCTGACCGCCGGCCACCCCCGCGAGCTGTGCGAGCAGGCGGCGTTCGCCCTCCTGGACTACATCGAGGAGTACACGGACGGGTTCCGCATCCTGGTGCGGGACTCCCCCATCCCCCAGTCCACGGGCACCTTCGCCTCCCTCATCTCCGACATCGCCACCCAGGTGGAGGACATCCTGGGCCGCGAGTTCAAGAGCCGCGGCTTCGATCCGAAGCTCGCCCCGCTGTACGCGCAGGCCCTGGTCGGCATGGTCGCGCTGACCGGCCAGTGGTGGCTGGACGTGCGGCGCCCGAAGAAGGCGGAGGTGGCGGCGCACCTGGTGAACCTGGCGTGGCACGGCCTGGACGGGCTGGAGCCGAGGCCGCGGCTGATAGGGCACCGCAAGAGCTGACGGCGGCGCCCGGCCGTGGAGGACGCGTGCTCACGCCTCCTTCACGGCCACCGCGAACAGCCGCCGGAACGGCAGGACCGTGCCGTACGGGGCGCTCGGGTAGGCCTCGCGGAGCAGGTCCCGGTAGGCGGTGAGGAAGGCGTCGCGGGCCTCCGGGTCGTCGGCGAGCGCGGTCAGGGCGGGCCGCAGACCGGTGCCCTTCACCCAGTCCAGGACGGGGTCCTCGCCGGGCAGGACGTGGAGGTACGTCGTCCGCCACACGTCGGTCGCGCAGCCGAGGCGGGCCAGGCGGTCCAGGTAGGCGCCCGGGGTGTGCACGGAGTCGGTGCGGCGCAGCACGCCGGCGAGACGGGAGCGCCAGCGGGGGGTGGCGGCGAGTTCGCGCATCAGGACGTGCAGCGGGGCGTCGAGGTTGTCGGGGACCTGGAAGGCGAGGACGCCGCCGGGTACGAGGGCGGCGGTCCAGTCGGCGAAGCGGTCGGCGTGGCCGGGCACCCACTGGAGGGTGGCGTTGGAGACGATCAGGTCGTGCGGCTCGCCGGGCGTCCACGTCCGCACGTCGGCGTGGGCGAAGTCGAGCCGGCCTCCCCCGGCGGTCGGCCCCTCGTGGCCGGCGCGGGCGGCGCCGAGCATCTCGGGCGAGTCGTCGTAGCCGGTGATGTGCGCCGTGGGCCAGCGTCCGGCGAGCCGGGCGGTGGCGTTGCCGGGGCCGCAGCCGAGGTCGGCGATGCGGGGCCGGGCGCCGGGCAGTGGGGGGATGCGGGCGAGCAGGTCGGCGAAGGGCCGGGCGCGGTGGCCGGCGTGGCGGAGGTACTGGGCGGGATCCCAGGCGGGCGTCGTCATGTCCCTCACCTTCCCCGGCGGATTCTCTCGTCGTCAAGATGCTTGATGCCGAGAGGCTTTGCATCAAGAGACTCTACGTCGACACAACCACTACACTGATCTCCATGGAGGACGAGGTCGATCGGCTGGTCGCAGCGTGGCGCCGGGAGCGTCCGGACCTCGACGTGGAGCCGCTGGAAGTGCTCAGCCGGGTGAGCCGACTCGCCCGGCACCTGGACCGCGCCCGCCGGCTCGCCTTCGCCGAGCACCAGCTGGAGCCCTGGGAGTTCGACGTGCTGACCGCGCTGCGGCGCGCCGGGACGCCGTACCAGCTCTCCCCGGGCCAGCTGCTGACCCAGACCCTGGTCACCTCGGGCACGATGACCAACCGGATCGACCGGCTGGCGAAGAAGGGCCTGGTCGAGCGGCTGCCCGACCCCAGCGACCGGCGGGGTGTGCTGGTCCGGCTGACGGACGAGGGCCGGGACCGCGCGGACCAGGCGCTGGCCGGCCTGCTGGAGCAGGAGCGGGCCATCCTCGCCGAGCTGTCCGGCGCCCAGCGCGCCGAACTGGCCGGGCTGCTACGCCAGCTGACCGCCCCGTTCGACAACATCCCCGGTTAGGTCCACCGGCCCCACCCCGGCCCGCCGGGCGAGCGCCACCGCGGCCAGCGTCGAGTGCACGCCCAGCTTCCCGAGGACGTTCTGCATATGGGTGCGGACGGTGTGCGGGGAGAGGAACAGCCGCTCGGCGACGGCCTTGCGGCCGAGCCCGGCGACCATGCAGCGCAGCACCTCCCGCTCCCTCGGGGTGAGGGACTCCACCAGCCGTTCGCTCTCCGTGCGGTGCCTGCGCGCGGCCGTCAGCTCCCTGAGCACGCCGGTCAGCAGCGGCGGCGGCAGATGGGTCTCGTCGCGCAGCACGCCCCGGATCACCGTCAGCAGCCGCGACAGGGAGCAGTCCTTGGCGACCCAGCCGGAGGCGCCGGCCTGCAGCGCGAGGGCCGCGCGGCGCGGGTCGTCCTTCTCGGCGAGGACGACGACCCGGACACGGGGATGGGCGGCGCGGACGCCGGTGACGAGCGAGATCCCGTCGACCAGGGCCTCCTCGTCGCCCGCCTGCACCGGCACGGCCGGGCGGGCGCCGGGCAGGGCGCCGCCGAGGTCGGCGTCGACCAGCAGGACGTCGAAGCGGCGGCCCTCGCCGGCGGCGCGCTCCAGGCAGCGCAGGGCGGCCGGGCCGCTGCCGGCGGCGGAGACGTCCACGTCCGGTTCGGCGGCCAGGGCCGCGGCCAGCGACTCGGCGAAGATGCGGTGGTCGTCCACGACCAGGACTCGGATGCGCACCACGAAACCCCCTTCCCCGGGCTCCGCACGGAGCAGGGGATGACCAAGGTCCACAGACCGACGACCCGCGCGGGGACGGCGACCGCGGCTCGGGAGCGCCGCAACGGCCGCCGCCGTTGCGGAGAGTGCTACCCCCACCGCGGGCGCCGTACCCGCCTGTCTCGCCCCCTGAGGGCACCGGCCCCCACCGGTGCTGCTCCTCAGAGTACGGACGGGAGCACGCGGCGGAAGACGATTTCCAGAACTGGCCGTCCGGCGCGCTTATGGTGTGCCGCATGTTTCGTATCGAGGCGGAAGTCGACAAAGGCCGACGCGATCTGCTCCGCAAGCGGCTGCGGGAGACCAACACGGCGGCGTCCCCGGTGCTGTCGGCGCTGCGCGGCACGCCCGCCGAACGCGAGGCCCCGCTGCACGTGTGGGCACTGGACGGCGAGGGCGGCCTGGCGGGCGGCCTGGTCGGCCACACCTGGACCAGCTGGCTGCATGTGACCTACCTGTGGGTCGACGCCCGCCACCGCGGCGCGGGCCTCGGCTCGCGTCTGCTGGCCCGCGCGGAACACCTCGCCCGCACCGAGCGCGCCTGCACCGCCTCCCGCCTGGAGACCTGGGACTTCCAGGCCCCGGCGTTCTACGAGAAGCAGGGCTACGAGGTGGTGGGCGTGGTCCCGGACTACCCCCCGGGGGTGACGGAGTACCTCCTGGCCAAGCGCCTGCGCTGACGCGGAGGCCCCGGCGGCGGGGTCCCGCGCCCGGGGACGCCGCCGGCCCCGCGCACACCGGGCGTGCGCGGGGCCGGGCGTGCGCGGGGCCGGTGCGGATCGTCGCGGGTGCGCCTCAGAGCAGCCGGCCGGCGCCCGCGGAGGGCACCGCCTCGAAGACCCGCGGAAGGGTGCGGCCGGCCGCCGCGAAGGCCTCCTCCAGCGTCTTCGTCAAGGTGCCCACGTCCGTCGCCTCCGCCAGGACGATCGCCGAGCCGCCGAAGCCGCCGCCGGTCATGCGGGCGCCCAGGGCGCCGGCGGACAGGGCGGTGTCGACGACCAGGTCCAGCTCCGGGCAGGAGATGCGGAAGTCGTCGCGCAGGGAGGCGTGGCCCTCGGTGAGCACCGGGCCGATGGCGCGGGGGTCGTCCGCGCGCAGCAGGGCGACCGTGCGTTCGACCCGCTCGTTCTCCGTCACCACGTGCCGGACCAGGCGGACGACCTCCTCCTCGCCGCCGAGGCGGGCGAGGGCCGCGTCCAGCCCGTCGTAGGGGACGTCCCGCAGGGCGTCGACGCCGAGCAGCGCCGCGCCCTTCTCGCAGCCCGCCCGGCGCTTGCCGTACTCGCCGCCGCTGTGGGCGTGCTGGACCCGGGTGTCCACGACCAGCAGGCGCAGGCCCGCGGCCGCGAGGTCGAAGGGGATCTGCTGCTGGGACAGGTCCCGGGTGTCGAGGAAGAGGGCGTGGCCCGCCTCGCAGCAGGCCGATGCCGTCTGGTCCATGATCCCGGTGGGCGCGCCGACGTAGACGTTCTCGGCGCGCTGGCACAGGCGGGCCTGCTTCCAGCGCGGCAGGCCGAGGCCGTACAGGTCGTCGAGGGCGAGGGCGGTCACGACCTCCAGGGCCGCCGAGGAGGACAGGCCCGCGCCCGTCGGGACCGTGGAGGAGAGGTGGACGTCGGCGCCGGTGACCGCGTGGCCCGCCTCGCGCAGGGCCCAGACCACGCCCGCCGGGTACGCGGTCCATGCGCCGTCGCTCCGGGGCGCGAGGTCGTCCAGCCGCAGTTCCACGGCGGGGCCGCCGATGTCCGCCGAGTGCAGGCGCAGGACGCCGTCGTCCCGGCGGGAGACGGCCGCGAGCGTACGGTGCGGCAGCGCGAAGGGCATGACGAAGCCGTCGTTGTAGTCGGTGTGCTCGCCGATGAGGTTGACCCGGCCCGGCGCCGCCCACACGCCCTGAGGCTCCGCCCCGTACAGCTCGGCGAAGCGCTCGGCGACCTGCTGTGCCCCCACTAGTGCTCCCTCGTGATGCTCTGCGCGAACCGCCATGCGTCCGCGACGATGTCCGCGAGATCCGCGCGGCTCGGGTTCCAGCCCAGTTTCTCGCGGGCGGTGTCGGCCGAGGCGACCAGGACCGCCGGGTCGCCGCCGCGGCGCGGGGCGACCACCTCGGGGATGGGGTGGCCGGTGACCCGGCGGGCGGTCTCGATGACCTGGCGGACGGAGAAGCCGTTGCCGTTGCCGAGGTTGCAGATCAGGTGCTCGCCCGGCCGGGCCGCCTTCAGGGCCAGCAGGTGCGCGTCGGCGAGGTCGGCGACGTGGATGTAGTCGCGCACGCAGGTGCCGTCGGGGGTGGGGTAGTCGTCGCCGTAGACCGAGATGGCGTCCCGCCTGCCCTGGGCGACCTGGAGGACCAGGGGGATGAGGTGCGACTCGGGGTCGTGGCGCTCGCCGCAGGGGCCCTCGGCGCCGGCGACGTTGAAGTAGCGCAGGGAGACCGCGGCCAGGCCGTGGGCGTGCGCCTCGCCGGTGATCATGTGGTCGACGGCGAGCTTGGAGGCGCCGTAGGGGCTGGTCGGCCTGGTGGGGGCGGTCTCCGGGATCGGGACCTGCTCCGGCTCGCCGTAGGTGGCCGCCGTGGAGGAGAAGACCAGCGTGCGGACGCCCGCTTCGCGCATCGCGGCGAGCAGGGCCATGCTGCCGCCCACGTTGTTGTCCCAGTACTTCTCCGGCTTCACCACCGACTCGCCGACCTGCGAGTACGCGGCGAAGTGCAGCACGCCGTCGTAGGAGGGGTCGAGCCACTTGCCCGCGTCGCGGACGTCGCCCTCGAGGAACGCGGCGCCGGCGGGGACGCCCTCGCGGAAGCCGGTGGAGAGGTTGTCGAGGACGGTGACCTCGTGGCCGGCCTCCAGCAGGTGCTGGGCCACGACACTGCCGACGTATCCCGCGCCACCCGTCACCAGGTACTTCATGAACTCGCTACCTCTCGCAGTCGTTTCGCCGCGCGCTCCGGCGGCACATCGTTGATGAACACGCTCATGCCGGACTCGGAACCCGCGAGGAACTTCAGCTTGCCGGAAGTGCGGCGGATGGTGAAAAGCTCGAGGTGCAGCGCGAAGTCGTCCCGCGTCACGGCGGAGCCGTCCCCGGGTTCCCCGGCCGGGCCGAACGGCGCCTGGTGCCAGGCCGCGATGTACGGCGTCGGACCCGCGGGGCCCTCGCCCCCGTCCGCCCGCCCGTCGAAGATCCGGTCGAAGCGCCGCAGCAGTTCCAGGTAGACCCGGGGGAACTCCGTGCGCGCCGCCTCGTCCAGGGCGAGGAGGTCGGGCACGCGGCGCCTGGGGTAGAGGTGGACCTCGTACGGCCAGTGCGCCGCGTACGGCACGAACGCCGCCCAGTGTTCGCTCTCCAGGACGACCCGCTCACCGGCGAGCTCCCGCTCCAGCACCGCGTCGAACAGGTTCTGTCCGCCGGTGGCCTCCTTGTGCGCGGCGAGCGAGCGGAGCATCAGCGCGGTGCGGGGGGTGGTGAACGGGTAGGCGTAGATCTGTCCGTGCGGGTGTCCGAGCGTCACGCCGATCTCGGCGCCCCGGTTCTCGAAACAGAAGACCTGCTCGACGGAGGGCAGATGCGACAGCTCCGCGGTGCGGTCGGTCCAGGCGTCCAGCACCAGCCGCGCCTGCTCCTCGGTGAGGTCGGCGAAGGAGGCGTCGTGGTCGGAGGTGAAGCAGACGACCTCGCACCGGCCGGAGTCGCCCGCCAGCGAGGGGAAGCGGTTCTCGAAGACGACGACGTCGTACGAGGAGTCCGGGATCTCGCTGAGCCGCCCGTCGCGGGTCGGGCACAGCGGGCACTCGTCGGCGGGCGGGTGGTAGGTGCGGCCCTGGCGGTGGGAGGCGACGGCGACCGCGTCGCCGAGCAGCGCGTCGCGCCGGATCTCGGACGTGGTGACCGTACGGTCCAGCGGCCGGCGGTCCACCGCGTCCCGCACGGTGTCGTCCCGCAGGTCGTAGTAGATCAGCTCCCGGCCGTCGGCCAGCCGGGTCGACGTCTTCTTCACGCCGGACTCCTCACGTCCCGCACCCAATCACTCAACACAATCAAACATAACAGATCACAACTCGACAACGCTGAGAATCATCACGATCAAACAAAGAACATCAACAGAAGTGTTCAAATACTGAACACGGGGGCGTAGGTTCCGCACTGATCAGTTCGCGCAACGAAGCGAGTTCCCCATGCAAACCGCTACCTCTCTGGCGGCGGAGCTACGGCTCCCCACCAACTGGCTGGACTACACGATCCTGGTGATCTACTTCGTCGTGGTCCTCGGCATCGGCTTCGCCGCCCGCCGTTCGGTGAAGACCAGCCTCGACTTCTTCCTCTCCGGCCGCTCGCTGCCCGCCTGGATCACGGGCCTCGCGTTCATCTCGGCGAACCTGGCGGCCACCGAGATCCTCGGCATGGCCGCGAACAGCGCCCAGTACGGCGCGTACACCGTGCACTGGTACTGGATCGGCGCCATCCCCGCGATGGTCTTCCTGGGCCTGGTGATGATGCCGTTCTACTACGGCAGCAAGGTCCGCTCGGTCCCCGAGTTCCTGCTGCTGCGGTTCGACCGCGGCGCCCACCTGCTCAGTTCGATCCTGTTCGCGTTCGCCGCCATCCTGATCGCGGGCGTCAACCTCTACGCCCTCGCGATCGTCGTGGAGGCACTGCTCGGCTGGCCGCAGTGGGTGGCCATCGTGGTCGCCGGTGCCTTCGTGCTCGCGTACATCACCCTGGGCGGCCTGTCCTCGGCGATCTACAACGAGGTGCTGCAGTTCTTCGTGATCCTCGCCGCCCTCATCCCGATCACCGTCCTCGGCCTGAAGAAGGCCGGCGGCTGGGGCGGCCTGACCGACAAGCTCACCGCGGACCACGGCGCCGACTTCACCACGGCCTGGGGCGGCACCGGCATCGGGCACGCCAACCCGCTCGGCGCCAACTGGCTGACCATCGTCCTCGGCCTCGGCTTCGTGCTGTCCTTCGGCTACTGGACCACCAACTTCGCCGAGGTGCAGCGCGCCCTGTCCGCGAAGAACCTCTCCGCCGGGCAGCGGACCCCGCTGATCGCCGCCTACCCGAAGATCTTCATCGTCTTCCTGGTGATGATCCCCGGCCTGGTCGCCGCCGCGCTGGTGCCGAAGTTCGGCACCGCCGCCTCCGGCTACCAGTACAACGACGCCATCCCCTACCTCATGCAGGAGCTGCTGCCCAACGGCGTGCTCGGCATCGCCGTCACCGGTCTGCTGGCCGCCTTCATGGCGGGCATGGCGGCGAACGTGTCGTCCTTCAACACGGTGTTCACCAACGACATCTGGGCGAAGTACGTGGTGCGGGGCCGCGAGGACGGGTACTACGTGCGGTTCGGCCGCCTGATCACCGCGATCGGCGTCTGCGCCTCCGTCGGCACGGCGTTCCTGGCGTCCTCGTTCTCGAACATCATGAGCTACCTGCAGACGCTGTTCTCCTTCTTCAACGTGCCGATGTTCGTCGTCTTCATCGTCGGCATGTTCTGGAAGCGCGCGTCCGCGAAGTCCGGCTTCTGGGGCCTGCTCGCCGGCACCACGGCGGCCATGGTCAACTACTTCGTCTTCTACAAGAAGGGCATCATCTCCATCCCGTCCGACCAGGGTGCCAACTTCGTCTCCGCGATCGCGGGCTTCGTCGCCGGCGCGGTCGTGATGTTCGCGGTGTCCCTGTTCACCAAGCCGAAGCCGGCACAGGAGCTGCAGGGCCTGGTCTACGGCACCCGCTCCCCCGGCATGTCCGAACCGCCCGCCGTGGGCGACGACGCCTGGTACCGCAGGCCGGCCCTGCTGGGCTGGGGCGCGGTCGTCCTGGCCGCCGTCTGCTACATCCCGTTCTCGTTCTGACGCGGGAGGATCGAGGAAACCATGACCGAGAACCCTGACCACCCCCGCCGTCCGCTGCACTACACCGAGCAGGACGTCCAGCGGGAGGTCTCCGAGCTGGAGACGAAGTCGGCGACCGCGGCCCGCATCTTCGACCTGCGCCGCATCATCGGCGGCCTGTTCGTGCTGTACGGCGTGATCGTCACGATCACCGGCATCACCGACTCGCAGGCCGCGATCGACAAGGCCGAGGGCGTCAACATCAACCTCTGGACCGGGATCGGCATGCTGCTCCTGGGCGTGTTCTTCCTGGCCTGGCTGAAGCTGCGGCCCACTCCGCCGCCGCTGCCCGCGGAGGGTCCGGCCGAGGACACGGAGTAGTTCCGGGGCCGACGGGCCGTACGCCGACGAACGGGTCCGGGGCCGACGGGCCGTACGCCGGTTGCGGGCGCGTGGGGTTGCTCGCGCAGTTCCCCGCGCCCCTTCCGCGCGCCTTCCGGGCGCCGGCCGGGACGCCTACTCCGGTGCCGTCCCGCCGACGCCGCCCAGCGGGCCCACGCGGTCCAGCAGGCCGGTCCGCGCGGCCAGCGCCGCCGCCTCCAGACGCGACCCCACCCCCAGCTTCATCAGTACCCGCTGCACATGCGTCCGGGCGGTGCTCGGCGCGATCCCCATGCCCGCGGCGATCCGCCGGGTGTCCTCCCCCTCGGCGACCCGCACCAGCACCTCCACCTCGCGCGGCGTCAGCATCTCCAGCAGCCGCTGCGCCTCGTCGTCGGGCTGCGCGGCCGGGTTCAGCAGCTCGCCGAAGGCCCCCTGGAGCAGCTGCGGCGCCACCGCCGCCTCACCGGCCCGGGCCTTGACGATGGCCCGTTCGACCCCCTCGATCCGCTCGTCGTGCCGCACGTAGCCGGACGCGCCCGCGGCGAAGGCCGCGGCTATCCCGCGCGGCGACGGGACCGGCCCCAGCACCAGCACCGCCACCTGCGGCCGCTCCCGCTTTATCTTCACCACCGGGTCGAACGCCCCCGGCTCGGCCGGCGCGGCGGTGCCCAGCAGACACACCTCCGGCGCCCGCGCGATCACCAGGTCCGCCGCCCCCGCGGCCGGCGCCGCCGCCGCGAGCACCCGGTGTCCGCGCAGCTTGAGCGCCGACGCCAGCGCCTCCGCGAGCAGGCGATGGTCGTCGACGACCATGAGCCGTGCTCCCATAGACCAACCCCCCAGTCCCCCGGGCCCCCGCCCTTCATGCCCCGCCCTTCATGCCCCCGGAAGCTACACGCTTGTTCGACCTCGCGCTGCCCCTCTCCACGAGAAGTGCCCCGGATCGATGAATCCGGGGCACTTCTCGGCATGTCACCCGTGCGGGTGAGGCCGGCGGTGGCGGTGTGTCAGCCGTCCGTGCCGAAGGCCATCACCAGGTAACGGTCGTAGGACGCGGACGACTTGCTGGCGTACACCGCCGACATGTACAGGCGGCCCCTGCCGAAGAGGAGCTCCGCGTACTCGGGCAGCAGACCGGTCTCCCCCTCGCGCACGCTGCGCGTCGCCGGGTTCTCCAGCAGCTCGGTCTGCTCGAACGAACCGCCGTCGATGCTGACGACCTGGCCGCCCTTGTCGTACGGCGGCGCCTTGTAGGCGATCAGGTTGCCGCCGTCCATGCGCAGGGGGGACAGGGTGTAGCCGTCGCCGGCCTCGGCGCGCTGGCCGGTCTGCTTGCCGGTCCTCAGGTCGAAGGCGACGATCTCGTTGGTCCGGGAGTACCGGCCCGAACCGTCGTGCGTCCTGGTCATCAGGTACAGCCTGCCGTTGCCGGCGACGACCTGCCGGCAGCCGTCGACGAGGGTGATGCCGTCGCAGCGGCCCCCGTACGTGTCGGCGGAGGCGGGGATGCGGGCGAGCAGCTGGCCGGTCCTGTTGTCGACGGAGAAGTAGTCCGAGACGCCGCTGCCGCTCCTGCCGACGTCGGCGGCGACCACCAGCGGGTCGGTGGAGACGACGGCCGCGTACTCGATGCCGTCGGGCATCTTGTACTCGGAGAGGACCTTGCCGCTCTTCGGGTCGAGGGTCTGGATGTGCAGCTGCCGGTTGTCGTACTCGCCGCACTTGCGCACCGCCACCAGCCGGTCGCCGCCGCCGTAGCCGGCGTCGTAGCAGGTGTCGTCCTGCTTGGGCTGCCACAGCGACGTGCCGGTGTCGATGTCGAACGCCGCGCCGCCCTCGTAGCTGCCGACCGCGACGGTGTGCTGGGCGACCGCCACGTTCTGCAGGGTGATCGGGAAGTCACCCGACTTGATCGACTTCGTCCACAGTTTCTTCCCGGCGGCGAGGTCGATCGCCGCGACCCGGCTGCATCCCGCGGAGGAGTTCTTGGGGGGCATCCGGGGCTGGAAGGTGATCGCCGTCCGGCCGTCCGCGGTGACGTGGCGGGCGGCCGCGCAGACCGGGCCGGGCAGCTTGATCGTCCACAGCTCGGTGCCCTTCGCCGGGTCGTAGCCGACGATCTCGGCGATGCCGCTCTTGGCGTACACCGTGTCCGTCAGCCACGAACCCGAGGTGACGACCGTGCCGTCGCTCTCGGGCAGCGGCACCTTGAAGAGCAGCCTGGCGGAGGGGTCGGCGGGCGCCTTCTCCTCGCCGCCGGAGGCGCCCGAGCCCTTCCGGCCGCCGCCGGCGCCGCCGGAGGAGGCGGCGCTGCCGTGCCGCGTGCCGTCGTCGCCGGAGGACCGGGCGTACCAGACGCCGCCGCCGACGATCAGCGCGATGGCGACGACCGCCGCCACGACGATGAACAGCGCGGTGTTGTTCCGCCCGCCGCCCCTCCCGGGCCCGGACGGCATCGGCGCGGTCGGCGGCAGGCCCGGGCCCGGACGGCCGTAGCCGGGCGGCACGGGCGGCACGGGGTGCGTGGGCTGGGCGTAGGGGTTCGCCGGCTGGGCGGGGTACGCCGGGTACGCCGGGGGCTGCTGGGCGTACGGGTTCTGCTGGACGCCGGGGTAGCCGTAGCCGGGCTGGGCCGGCGGCTGCGGGGGTGCGGGCGGGGGGTAGCCGTAGCCCGGCGGCGGGGCCTGCGGGGGCTGGGCCGGCGGCGGGGGCGGCTGGTTCGGGGGCGGCTGGTTCGGGGGCTGCGGGGGCTGGCCGGGGGGCGGCGGCTGGGTCATGGGGCGGGTTACCTCGGTGACGCTCGAAGGCCGGACGGCGGAGGGGACGCGGGAGGGGACGGCGGGGGCCGGGGCGGTGCGCCGGGCTCAGCCGCCGAAGGCCATGATCAGCTTCTCCTTCGCGTCGTCGCGGCCGGACAGCCGGCCCGCGGAGAGGAAGAACCGCCCGCCGGACCAGTCGACGACCCCGTCGTAGAAGGCGTTCTCGGCCCCGGCGGCGCGCTGCGGGTTCTGCAGCAGCCTGGTCACCCGGTGGGAGGAGCCGGTCACCGGGATCGACACCACCTGGCCGCCCGCGTCGTACGACGGCTGCACATACGCGACGAGCTTGCCGTCCTCGACCTTCACCGGGGACATCGGCTTGTCCGCCGGGGACTTCGCCCGCCACTTCTCCTTGCCGTCGGCGAGGCCGATGGCGACGATCTCGTTGGCGCTGAGGGTGGAATCGGTGGGCAGGTACAGCGTGTCGGCGTCGACCGCGACGCCCCGGCAGCCCTGCAGGTCGCGTTCGAGGATCGCCCAGCCGCAGCGGGGGGCGAACTTCTCGTCGACCTCGACCTCGGAGCGGAACTTCCCGTCCGCGGTGAAGGTGGAGATGTTCCAGGCCTTCTTCTCCCGGTTGGTCAGGTAGACCACGAGCGGGTCGACGGAGTACGTCCGGGAGACCTCCCAGCCCTTCTTGAC
This sequence comes from Streptomyces sp. NPDC006193, assembly GCF_040613915.1. Taxonomy (NCBI): domain Bacteria; kingdom Bacillati; phylum Actinomycetota; class Actinomycetes; order Kitasatosporales; family Streptomycetaceae; genus Streptomyces; species Streptomyces sp. NPDC006193. The sequence continues at coordinate 38,127 of NZ_JBEXTB010000010.1, read as the reverse complement.
GGGCTGGGTCCAGCGGACCCGGCCCGTCGCCGGGTCGAGTTCCTGGATCTCGTCGTGCGCGGTGCCGGTGCCCGCGCCGCAGGAGGCGACCTGGATCAGCCGGCCGGTGCCGCCCGCGAACGCGGCCGGGAAGCAGGCCGCGCCGTACTTCTTCTTGTCGTACAGCTTCCTGCCGCTGCCGATGTCGTAGGCCGTGCCCGACTGGGACCGGCCCACCATCAGGGTGTCGCCGCTGACCGTCAGTTCGACGCTCAGGGCGCTGTCGAACAGTCCTCCGTCGGCGACCTCGGCGCTCCAGCCCTTCTCGCCGGTGGCCAGGTCGAGCTGCTGCAGCCGGTTGCACTTGGCGCGCTCGCTGGCGCCGCTCATGTACGCCACGACGATCTTGTCGTCGGCCGACTTCTGCGGGGTGACCGCGCAGATCTTCTGCGGGAAGGCGACCGGCCCCCAGGCGGTCTTCCCGTCCCCGGCGTCGAAGGCGAAGACCTGCTTGTACGCCGCCTTCACCGCCGTGTCGCCGGTGATCCACATGCCGGGCGCGTCGGCGCCGGAGGCCGGGGCGTCCGGCGCGGGCTTGTACCAGAGCACCCTGCCCTCGCCGGATCGGCGGCCCTCGTTCAGGTGCTCCGGGTCGTCACCGGCGGCGGGTGCGGACGGCGTGCCGGAGGCGGACCGCCCGGGGGTGTCGCTGGGCGCGGCCACGGGCTTCTTCGCACCCTCGCCGGAGTCGCCGGTGACCGCGTACACGGTGCCGCCGATGACGAGCAGCGCGGCCACCGCGGCGCCGGCGATCAGCGCCGTCTTCTTCCCGGATCCGCCGGGGGCGGCGCCGGGCACGCCCGGGTACGGCGGCTGCGGGTGCCCGTAGCCGGGCTGCGGCCCGTACGGGCCCGGCTGCTGCGGGGGCTGCGGGTAGCCGTAGGGACCCGGTGCGCCGGCGTACGGGCCCGGCTGCGGATAGCCGTAGCCCGGCTGGGGCTGCGGCGGGGGTCCGGCGGGCGGCTGCGGCGCACCGAAACCCTGCGCGGGAGATGCGGGCGGGGCCCCGAACCCCGCCGGCGCGGGCGGCGTCTGGGGGGCGCCGAAACCACCCGGCGCGGGAGGCGCTGCCGGAGCGCCGAAGCCGTCCGGCGCCGGAGGCGTCTGCGGGACACCGGAGTTGCCCTGCGCGGGCGGGGTGTCGGGGGCGCCGGAACCGCCCTGCGCGGGCGGTATTCGGGGAGCGCCGAAGCCGTCCGGCGCCGGAGGCGTCTGCGGGACACCGGAGTTGCCCTGCGCGGGCGGGGAGTCGGGGGCGCCGGAACCGCTGTGCGCCGGTGGGGTCTCCGGCGTGCCGGGGCCGCTCTGTGCGGGCGGGGTCTTCGGGGCGCCGTGGTCACCGCCCTGCGGCGACTGGTCCTGCGGCGCCCCGGAAGCGTTGTGCGGCGGCTGGTTGGGCGGCTGAGTCATCAGCGCTCTCCCCCTCGTTCACTGATTTTTAGCCACGCCCCGAGGTTCGTTCACGGACCCAAGGTCGTACGCAGACAGGTGTCAGACGGCTCTTTCTATCACCCGGCGCCGACAGCGCACCGGCCCGCGTCCGCCCCTGTTCCCAAGGGCGGACCGGGCCGTGATGCCGCCGTTACGCGCCTTCGCGCCCCCGGCGCGCGCGGCGCACGCGCCCCCTGGCGTGCCCCGGCGCGAGAGGGGGAAAGGTCAGGCGTCTTCCGCCAGTTCCAGCCAGCGCAATTCCAGTTCCTCGCGCTCGCCGGCCAGCTCCCGCAGCTGGGCGTCGAGTTCGGCCACCTTCGCGAAGTCGGTGGCGTTCTCGGCGATCTGGGCGTGCAGCCGGGACTCCTTCTCGGAGATCTTGTCCAACTGGCGCTCGATCTTCTGGAGTTCCTTCTTGGCGGCGCGCTGGTCGGCGGCGCTCCGCTCCGGCGCGGCGGGCCGGGGCGCCGCGGCGGCGGTCTGCGCGGCGACCGCCTCCTCCATGCGGCGCCGCCGCTCCAGGTACTCGTCGACGCCGCGCGGGAGCATCCGCAGCGTGCCGTCGCCGAGCAGGGCGAACACCCGGTCCGTCGTGCGCTCCAGGAAGAACCGGTCGTGGGAGATGACGATCATCGAGCCGGGCCAGCCGTCGAGGAGGTCCTCCAGCTGGGTGAGGGTCTCGATGTCGAGGTCGTTGGTGGGCTCGTCCAGGAACAGGACGTTGGGCTCGTCCATGAGCAGCCGCAGCAGCTGCAGCCTGCGCCGCTCACCGCCGGAGAGGTCCCCCACCGGGGTCCACTGCTTCTCCTTGGTGAAGCCGAAGGTCTCGCAGAGCTGCCCGGCGGTCATCTCGCGCCCCTTGCCGAGGTCGACGCGCTCGCGGACCCGCTGGACGGCCTCCAGCACCCGCCACTCGGGGTCGAGTTCGGCGACCTCCTGGGAGAGGTAGGCGAGTTTGACGGTCCTGCCGACGGCGATACGGCCGCCCGCCGGCTGCTCCTCGCCCTCGCTGCGGGCCGCCGCGGCCATCGCGCGCAGCAGGGAGGTCTTGCCGGCGCCGTTGACGCCGACCAGACCGATGCGGTCGCCGGGCCCGAGCTGCCAGGTGACGTGCTTGAGCAGCACCTTGGGGCCGGCCTGGACGGTGACGTCCTCCAGGTCGAAGACGGTCCTGCCCAGCCGCGAGGAGGCGAACTTCATCAGCTCGCTGCTGTCCCGGGGCGGCGGCACGTCCGCGATCAGCTCGTTGGCGGCCTCCACGCGGAAGCGCGGCTTGGACGTCCGGGCGGGCGCCCCGCGCCGCAGCCAGGCCAGCTCCTTGCGGATCAGGTTCTGCCGCTTGACCTCCTCGGTGGCGGCGATCCGCTCGCGTTCGGCGCGGGCGAAGACGTAGTCCGAGTAGCCGCCCTCGTACTCGTACACGGCGCCGCGCTGCACGTCCCACATGCGCGTGCACACCTGGTCCAGGAACCACCGGTCGTGGGTCACGCAGACCAGCGCCGAGCGCCGGTTGCGCAGGTGTTCGGCGAGCCAGGCGATGCCCTCGACGTCGAGGTGGTTGGTGGGCTCGTCCAGGACGATCAGGTCCTGTTCCTCGATGAGCAGCTTGGCCAGCGCGATCCGGCGCCGCTCGCCACCGGACAGCGGCCCGATGACGGTGTCCAGGCCCTTCGGGAAGCCCGGCAGGTCCAGCCCGCCGAACAGCCCGGTCAGCACGTCCCTGACCTTGGCGTCGCCGGCCCACTCGTGGTCGGCCATGTCGCCGATGACCTCGTGGCGGACGGTCGCCGCGGGGTCGAGGGAGTCGTGCTGGGTGAGCACGCCGAGCCGCAGCCCGCCGGAGTGCGTGACCCGCCCGGTGTCGGCCTCCTCCAGCTTCGCCAGCATCCGGATCAGCGTCGTCTTGCCGTCGCCGTTGCGTCCGACCACACCGATGCGGTCGCCCTCGGACACCCCCAGGGAGATCCCGTCCAGGAGGGCACGCGTGCCGTACACCTTGCTGACGTTCTCGACATTGACCAGGTTGACGGCCATTTCACTCCTGTGCGCGGGGGTCGGTCAGCCTTCTAGCGTAGGGCCTCGGGGGGCGGGGGCCGCGGGAACGGACGGGCGGTCGCCGCTAGCGGACCGTCGCGCCCGGCACCGGCCCCGCCGCCGTCCGCGCCGACGCGCACGTGCCCGACGACCGCAGCGCCTGCGCGATCGTCCGCGCCGACCCGGCGTCGCGCGCCAGGAAGGCGGTGGTCGGTCCCGACCCGGAGACCAGCGCGGCCAGCGCACCGGCCTCGCGTCCCGCCTCAAGCGTGTCCGCCAGTTCCGGGAACAGGGACAGCGCGGCCGGCTGCAGGTCGTTGGAGACGGCGGCGGCCAGGGCGTCGGGGTCGCCCTTCGCCAGGGCCGCGAGGAGGTCCGGCGAGGCGACCGGCTCGGGGACGCTCAGGCCCTCGGTCAGCCGGTCGAACTCGCGGAACACCGCCGGGGTGGACAGCCCCCGCCCGGCCGTCGCGAACACCCAGTGGAAGGTGCCGCCGGTCTCCAGCGCCGTGAGCCGCTCGCCCCGGCCGGTGCCGAGCGCCGCGCCGCCGACCAGGCTGAACGGCACGTCGCTGCCCAGTTCGGCGCAGATGTCGAGCAGCTCGGCGCGTGTGGCGCCCGTGCCCCACAGGGTGTCGCAGGCGAGCAGCGCGCCCGCGCCGTCCGCGCTGCCGCCCGCCATGCCGCCGGCGACCGGGATGTCCTTGGCGATGTGGATGTGCACGTTCGGCTCGATGCCCCGGCGTCCGGCGAGGGCGACCGCGGCGCGCGCGGCGAGGTTGGTGCCGTCCAGGGGGACCTGCCCGGCGTCCGGGCCCTCGCAGGTGACGCGGAGCCCGTCGGCGGGGGCGACGGTGACCTCGTCGTACAGGCCGACGGCGAGGAAGACGTTGGCGAGGTCGTGGAAGCCGTCGGGGCGGGCGGCGCCGACCGCGAGCTGGACGTTGACCTTGGCCGGCACCCGTACCGTGACGCTCACCCGGCGCTCCCCGCGTGCTCGGCGATCCGCGCGAACTCCTGGACCGTCAGCGCCTCCCCGCGCGCCTGCGGCGGCACTCCGGCGGCGACCAGGGCCGCCTCGGCCGCCGCCGCGGACCCCGCCCAGCCGGCGAGGGCGGCCCGCAGGGTCTTGCGGCGCTGGGCGAAGGCCGCGTCGATCACCGCGAAGACCTGCTCCTTGGTGGCGGTCGTCCTGATCGGCTCGGTGCGCCGGACGAGGGACACCAGCCCGCTGTCGACGTTCGGCGCGGGCCAGAAGACGGTGCGCCCGATGGCCCCGGCCCGCTTCACCTCCGCGTACCAGTTGGCCTTGACGGAGGGCACGCCGTACACCTTCGAGCCCGGCGCGGCGGCCAGCCGGTCGGCGACCTCCGCCTGCACCATCACCAGCGTCCGCTCGATGCTCGGGAAGGTGTCGAGCATGTGCAGCAGCACCGGCACGGCCACGTTGTACGGCAGGTTCGCCACGAGGGCCGTCGGCGCGGGGCCGGGCAGCTCGGTGACGTGCATGGCGTCGGCGTGGACCAGCGCGAACCGGTCGGCGCGCTCCGGCATGCGCGCGGCGACGGTCGCGGGCAGCGCGGCGGCGAGCACGTCGTCGATCTCGACGGCGGTGACCCGGTCGGCGACCTCCAGCAGCGCGAGGGTGAGCGAGCCGAGCCCCGGGCCGACCTCCACGACCACGTCGTCGGGCCGGACCTCGGCGGTGCGGACGATACGGCGGACCGTGTTGGCGTCGATCACGAAGTTCTGGCCGCGCTGCTTGGTGGGGCGGACGCCGAGCGCTGCGGCGAGTTCACGGATGTCGGCCGGGCCGAGGAGGGCGTCGGGGATGGGGCTGCTCACGGGACAAGGGTACGGGGGTGCGGACACCGGGGACGCCGGGGCTGCCGCCGGGCGACCCGAGGGGCGGGCCCACCCGGCGGGCGCGGGAGCCGCACCCCGGCCCACCCGGCGGGCGCGCGGGCCGCACCCCGGACCACCCGGCGGACGCGGACGCGGCGCCCCGGCGGGCGCGGGGGCCCGCGCGGCGGGCCGGTGCGCGGCCGGGGTTCCGGGTCACCCGTGCAGGCGTGCCCCGCAGTGCGGCCAGGGGCTCGCCCCCCGGCGCACGTACAGCTTCTTCGCGCGGTACGTCTGCTCCGCCGCCGAGGCGTCCTGGGGGCGGCCGCTGCCGCCGAGGCTGCGCCAGGTGCGCGTGTCGAACTGGTACAGCCCGCCGTACGTCCCCGAGGGGTCGACCGCGTGCGCCCGGCCGCCGGACTCGCACGCGGCGAGGGCACGCCAGTTCAGGTGGTCGGCGCCCCGCACGGACGTCGGCCGCGGCCTGGTGCCCACCTTCACCACCTGGGTGCGCGGCTTGCGCACCACCTCGGTCCGCTCCCGGCGGGGCCGCTGCCGGACGCCGTTGACGGTGCGCACCAGATAGGTGGTCCGCCTGAGTCCGGGCCGCCCGCGCCGGACGACGACCTCGGTGCCGCGCAGGAGGGAGGGATCCGCGGTCCGCTCGGTCCGGAACGGGATCCGCTCCTCGCGGACCTCCCGGCCGTCGCGCACCCGCAGCACGGTCACCGTCTGCCCGTCGCGCGGGAAGCTGTCCGGCGCCACGGAGGTGGTGTCCTGGCCGCGCAGGGTCACCCCGGCCTCCTCGACCGCCCGGCGGACGGTGGCGGCGTTGGTGCGGACGGTCCGGGCCCGGCCGTCGGCCAGCACCGTCACCGCGCGTTCGGTGCGCACGTCGAGGGCGAACCCGGCGCGTCCGATGCGCTGGGAGCGTGAGGCCGACAGGTGCGCGCCCTCGGCGCGCACCCCCAGTTCGTCGAGGGCGCCTTCCACGGTGCGCGCCGTCGTCCACACCTGGCGCCGCCGGCCGTCCAGCGTGAGCCGGACGGGGCGTCCGTACCGCACCGCCACCGCGTCGCCGTCGGCGAGTTCCGCGCCGGGGGCCGGCGCGACCATGTCGTGCGCGCCCACGCGCACGCCTTCCTCGGTGAGCAGTTCGCCCACGTCGTCGGCGAACGTGTACAGGGTGCGCCGGCTGCCGTCGACGCTCAGCTCGACCGCCTTGTCCTGGGCGACGAAGGCCGTGGTGCCGCCGGCCAGGAAGGCCACGACCAGGGCCTGCGGCAGCAGACGGCGCACGGCGGACTCCGGGCGCACGGCGGACCGCGCCCTGCGCCGGCGCCCGGCCCGTCCGGCGGCTCCCGGAGCCCGCCGAGGCGTCCCCGCCGCCTCGGCGGGCTCCGCCGCCCCTGCGGCGCCCGCTGCCTGCCGGGCCCGGACCGTCCCGGGCGCGGGCTCGGTGACGTAGTGCGCCTGGGCCTCGTAGGCGGGCCGGTAGGTGTCCTCGTACACGCCGTACGGCAGCGGCTCCGCGGTGCGGGGGGAGGCGCCGTGGCCGTAGGGGCCGTACGCCTCGTGCTGTGACTTGCTCACGCCGACACGCTCCAGAAGGCCAGAGGGGTCCGGATCGGGCCCCCGCAACCTAACGGAGCGGACGTCACTCTCCAAAGCGACGCGACTACGGACCGTCGCTGAACGACCCGGCCGGACGGCAGGCGCGCGGCCGGGCTCAGTAACCGAAGGCGCGCGCGGTGTTCGCGCCGAGCGCGGTCGCCATGGTGTCCTCGTCGACCCCGCGGACGGCGGCCATCGCGCGGACCGTGACCGGCACGAGATACGGGGCGTTGGGCCGTCCGCGGTACGGCGCCGGGGTCAGGAAGGGCGCGTCGGTCTCCACCAGGACCAGCTCCAGCGGGGCGACGGCGAGCGCGTCCCGCAGGTGCTGCGCGTTCTTGAAGGTGACGTTCCCGGCGAAGGACAGGAAGTAGCCCTCGCGGGCGCAGACGGCGGCCATCTCGGCGTCGCCCGAGTAGCAGTGGAAGACGGTGCGCTCCGGCGCGCCCTCCTCCTTCAGGATGCGCAGCACGTCGGCGTGGGCGTCGCGGTCGTGGATGACGAGCGTCTTGCCGTGCCGCTTGGCGATCTCGATGTGGGCGCGGAAGGACCGCTCCTGTGCCGCCATGCCCTCGGGCCCGGTGCGGAAACGGTCCAGGCCGGTCTCGCCGACGCCCTTCACCTGCGGCAGCCCGGCCAGCCGGTCGATCTCGGCGAGGGCCTCGTCCAGCGCCGCGTCGCCGCCGGGCGCGCGGGCGCCCTGCCGGGACCAGCCGTCGGGGTCGCCGTGGACGATGCGCGGGGCCTCGTTCGGGTGGAGGGCGACGGTGGCGTGCACGCTGTCGTGGGCGGCGGCGAGCTGCGCGGCCCACTGCGAGCCCTTGAGGTCGCAGCCGACCTGGACGACCGTGGTGACGCCCACCGCCGCGGCCTTCGCCAGGCCCTCCTCGACGGTGCCGGACTGCATGTCGAGGTGGGTGTGCGAGTCGGCGACGGGCACCTGGAGGGGTGCGGGCAGCGGCGGCGGCGCGTTCTTGTCGTCCTTGGTGTTCCGGCCGGCGTTCGAAGGCATGCCCCGATCCTACGGAAGGGGCACGCCCCCGCGGGCCGGTGCTCCGCTCAGCCGGACCTGCGCTGGAAGGGGTGCAGCAGACCGGCGAGGTGCCGGCGGTGCGGCAGCCCCGCCGGCGCGGGAGCCGGCGGGCCCGCCGGCGGCACCCGGCGGGGCTGCCGCCCGGTCGCGCCGCGCGCCGACGACACCTGGCCCGCGCGCATGATCCGCACGACGCGGCCCTCGCAGTTCTGGCAGCCCGGCCGGCTCAGCGGCGACGGCACGACCCGGCCGTCGGCCACGTACAGCACGAACGCGGCGCCCCCGGCGTCCGTGTGGTGCTCTATCTCGTACGACTGCTCCCAGCCGTGCCCGCAGCGCATGCAGGCGAAGGCGTACGACTCGTGGACGACGGCCGTGGCCGTACCGCGGAGGCCGCTCGGCCCTGTGCTCTCACTCATGCCAGCTCCCTGGTCGGTGGGGGGGGGCGTCCCTGCGACCAGTGGACTGCGGCGACGCGGCCGTGGCACGCGTCCTGCCGAGTGTTGGAGCCGATTTGGGCATCGCTTGCCGGACCGCCTCGGGTGGGGCGGGTGGGCTTTGCCTTCGTCGTCGGCCTTTTGCCCCGTCATGGGGCGCACGCGGGGCGCCACGGCGCCCGGACGGCCCGCACTACCCGCCGGCGCGCTTGGCCGCGACCACGGCGTCGAACACCACCCGCTTCGGCAGCCCCGCCTCCGCCGCGACGGCCGCGATGGCCTCCTTGCGGCGCTCGCCCGCCTCCTCCCGCACCCGCACCCGGCGCACCAGTTCCGCCGCGTCGACCTCCTCGGGCCCGGTGTCGGGGGCGCCCTCGACCACGACCGTGATCTCCCCGCGCACGCCCTCGGCGGCCCACCCCGCCAGCTCGGCCAGCGGGCCGCGCCGCACCTCCTCGTAGGTCTTGGTCAGCTCGCGGCAGACGGCGGCCCGCCGGTCCGCGCCGAAGACCTCGGCCATGGCGGCGAGGGTGTCGTCGAGCCGGTGCGGGGCCTCGAAGTAGACGAGGGTGCGCCGCTCGGCCGCGACCTCGCGCAGCCGCGACAGCCGCTCGCCGCTCTTGCGCGGCAGGAAGCCCTCGAAGCAGAACCGGTCGACAGGCAGCCCGGACAGGGCGAGGGCGGTGAGCACGGCGGACGGCCCCGGTACGGCGGTGACCTGGATGTCCTGCTCCACCGCGGCGGCGACCAGCCGGTACCCGGGGTCGGAGACCGAGGGCATGCCGGCGTCGGTCACCAGCAGCACGCGCGCGCCGCCGAGCAGGTCCTGGACCAGTTCGGGGGTGCGGGCGGCCTCGTTGCCCTCGAAGTACGACACGACGCGGCCCTTGGGCGTGACGCCCAGCGCCTGGGTGAGCCGGCGCAGCCGCCGGGTGTCCTCGGCGGCGACGACGTCGGCGCCGGCGAGCTCCTCGGCGAGCCGGGGCGGGGCGTCCGCGATGTCGCCGATGGGGGTACCTGCCAGGACAAGGGTTCCAGTCACACCCCCATCCTCCCAGGAGCTCCGGGGCCGCTCCGGGGCCGGCCCCGGAGCGGCCCCGCGTCACCACCGGTACCGCACATGCGCGGGACTCGCACAGGACGGTTCCCTACGATGGCGCGGTGACCAGTACCGCGTCCTCCATGGACCTCCGGCAGGACCAGGCGCCGCACGACCGGCGGCCGGCGTGGCAGCAGCGGCTGCGCCGATTCGGGTACGCACCGGCGAAGGACGCGCCCGCGGGCGACGTGCGCGACCGGCTGGCGCCGCCGTACGCCGAGCCGGGTCCGCGGCTGTGGCGGGCGCTCGGCGTGCCGCCGGTCCTCGCCGGCCGGCTCACCCGCTGGTCGGGCTGGGGCGGGCCGCTGCTGGTGACGCTGGTGGCGGGCCTGACGCGGTTCTGGAACCTGGGCCGGCCGGACGCGGTGATATTCGACGAGACGTACTACGCCAAGGACGCGTGGGCGCTCGTCCACCGCGGCTTCGAGGTCAGCTGGGACAAGTACGGCAAGCACGCCAACGACCTGGTGCTGCGGCAGCACGACGCGATCGCCCTCCCGACCGATCCGTCGTACGTGGTGCACCCGCCGGTCGGCAAGTACGTGATCGGGCTCGGCGAGCTGCTGTTCGGGTTCGACCCGTTCGGCTGGCGCTTCATGACGGCGCTGCTGGGGACGCTGAGCGTGCTGATGCTGTGCCGGATCGGGCGCCGGATGTTCCGCTCCACGTTCCTCGGCTGCCTCGCGGGCGCGCTGCTCGCGGTGGACGGGCTGCACTTCGTGATGAGCCGGACCTCGCTGCTCGACGGGGTGCTGATGTTCTTCGTGGTGGCCGCGTTCGGCTGCCTGATCCTCGACCGGGACCGGTCGCGGGCCAGGCTCGCCGCCGCGCTGCCCGTGGACGCCTCCGGCCGGGCCCGCCCGGACGCGCACGTCGCCGACACCTTCCGCTTCGGCCCGCGGCCCTGGCGCTGGGCGGCAGGGCTGATGCTGGGCCTGGCCGCCGGCACGAAGTGGAACGGCCTGTACGTCCTGGCCGCGTTCTGTGTGATGACCGTGCTGTGGGACGTCGGCGCCCGCAAGGTGGCCGGCGCCCGTCACCCGTACGCGGCCGCGCTCAAGTACGACACCGGTCTGGCCTTCGTGGCGACGGTCCCGGTGGCGCTGGTCGTGTACACGGCCTCGTGGACGGGCTGGATCCTCTCCCCGGCCGACGGCACCGGCGGCTACTACCGCAACTGGGCGGCCACCGACGGCAGGGGCGGCGCCTGGTCGTTCCTGCCGGACTGGCTGCGCAGCCTGTGGCACTACGAGCACGAGGTGTACACCTTCCACGTCCACCTGACGCAGCAGCACACCTACCAGTCCAACCCGTGGAGCTGGATCGTGCTGGGCCGCCCGGTGTCGTACTTCTACGAGTCCCCCTCCCCCGGCGCGGACGGCTGCCCCGCGGACGCGGGCGGCAAGTGCGCCCGGGAGGTGCTCGCGATCGGCACGCCGCTGCTGTGGTGGGCGGCCTGCTTCGCGCTCGCCTACGTGCTGTGGCGCTGGGCGTTCCGCCGCGACTGGCGGGCCGGCGCCATCGCCTGCGGCGTCGCGGCGGGCTACCTGCCCTGGTTCCTGTACCAGGAGCGCACGATCTTCCTCTTCTACGCGGTCGTCTTCGTGCCCTTCCTGTGCCTGGCGCTCGCCATGATGCTCGGCGCGGTCGTCGGCCCCCCGGGCTCCACCGACACCCGCCGCGTGATCGGCGCGTCGGCGGCGGGCGTCCTGGTCCTGCTGATCGCCTGGAACTTCATCTACTTCTGGCCGGTCTACACGGGCCAGGCCATCCCGATCGACTCCTGGCGCGCACGGATGTGGCTGGACACCTGGGTCTAGCCGGCGCCGGGACCGGGGCGGTCCCCCCCGTGGCCGGTGGACGGCTCACGGGACGAGCGCGGTTCGCGGAGCGGCTGGTATGACTGGGGGATGCAGGAAGAGACCGCGCGGTCGGCGATCGACACGTTCATCTCCGCGTTCAACGCCTCGGAGGACAGCTATGTGACGGCGCTGCTCTCCCAGGCCCTGACCTCGGACGTGGTCTTCTGGGGGCCGCTGGGCCGCAGCGAGGGGATCGAGGCGGTCGAGCGGTTCGTGCTGGACATCCGGCGCCACCCGGCGGGGACCGGCACGATGGTGCGCTGTTCGGCGGTGGACATGCCCGGCGAGTGGGCCCGGTACCAGTGGGTCTTCACCACTCCGGGCGGAGGTCCCCGCCTGGCGGGCACGGACGTCGTCCATCTGCGGCGCAGCCTCATCGACCAGGTGATCGTCTTCGCGGGGGAGATCGAGCCGTCCGCCTCCTGAGCGAGGTGCCCGGACACCTGGGCGCGGGCCGGGGACGTGTGCGTTCGGACAAATCTCGGCAAGTTCGAACACAGGTGCACCGCAACCGCTTACAGTGCTCCCAGAGCCTGTCTTTTGAACGCGTTCGAATCGGCGTGTCGGCAGGCGTTCCACGGGGAAGCGGGGAGGACGCGCGCCATGCGCAACGGGGTCAAGGCGGTCGTCACCGCCGGGGTGTGCGTCGCGCTGCTGGGCGGTGCGGGGTACGGGCTGTACACGGTCGCGGCCGCCCTCAGCGGTGACGGCGGCACGGCGTCCGTCAAGAGCGGTCCCCCCAGCGGCACGGAGGTGCGGGAGACGACCGCCGGGTTCTTCGCCGCCTGGGAGAAGGGCGACGCGGCGACGGCGGCGTCGTACACGAACTACCCGGAGGCGGCCCGGAGCCTCCTGGCGGCCTACGGCGGCGACGCGCACATCCGCGGGGTGCGCATCGCCCCGGGGAAGGCCACCGGCGACACCGTGCCGTTCCGGGTGGAGGCGACGGTGTCGTACGGCGGCAGGTCGCGGCCCCTGGCCTACCGGAGCACGCTGACCGTCGTCCGCGGCAGGACCTCGCACCGCGCGCTGGTCGACTGGCAGCCCTCCGTCGTCCACCCCCGGCTGGGCAAGGGGGACACCCTGGTCACCGGTGATTCGGCCGCGCCCGCGATCGAGGCCGTGGACCGCGACGGCACGGTGCTGACGCGCAAGAGGTTCCCCTCCCTCGGCCCCGTCCTGGACGAGCTGCGCGGCCGGTACGGCGACCGGACCGGCGGCCGGCCCGGTGTGGAACTCGTGATCCGCCACCGGGCGGGCGCGGACGGCACCCGGCCCGCGGACACCCCTCTCGTCACCCTCGCCGAGGGCAGGCCGGGCAGGCTCCCGACGACGCTGAGCGCGAGGGCGCAGACCGCGGCCGAGGCGGCCGTGCAGAAGCACGCCGACTCCTCCGTGGTGGCCGTCGAAGCCAGCACCGGGGAGATCCTGGCCGTCGCCAACAACCGCATGGACGGCTTCAACGCGGCCTTCCTCGGGACACGCGCCCCCGGCTCCACCCTGAAGATCGTCAGCGCCGCGGCCCTCATCGACAACGGCGTGACCACGGCGGGCGGACCGGCGCCCTGCCCGCCGGAGGCCATGTCGAACGGCCAGACGTTCCACAACCTCGAGGGCCTGCGCCCGGACCCCCGCGCCACGCTCGCCGACAGCTTCGCCCGCTCCTGCAACACCGCGTTCGTGAAGTTCGCCGACGAGGTGGAGGCGGACACTCTGACCAGGGAGGCCGGGGAGCGGTTCGGGCTCGGGCGCAACGACTGGCAGATCGGTGTGCCGACCTTCGACGGCCGGGTGCCCGCCGCCGGCGGCCCCGACAAGGCGGCCGCGCTGATCGGCCAGGGCCAGGTCCAGATGAACCCGCTGAACCTGGCCTCCGTGACGGCGACCGCGATGACCGGCGCCTTCCGCCAGCCGGTGATCGTGCCGCTGCGGCTGGACGGCCGCACACCGGCCCGCGCGCGGGGGCTGCCGCCCGGCACGGTCCGGCAGCTGCGCGCCATGATGAACCGCACCGCGCGCAGCGGCACCGCCGCCGGGGTGATGGCCGGGCTGGGCGGCGACGTCGGCGCCAAGACGGGTTCGGCGGAGGTCGACGGGGAGACCAGGCCGGACAGCTGGTTCACCGGGTACCGGGGCGACGTCGCCGCGGCGGCGATGGTGCAGGACGGCGGGCACGGCATCGACGCGGCCGGTCCGATTGTCGCAAGCGTGCTACGGAACGCCACCTGAGATCATCCGCGCCGGCGGGGCCTTTAAGGTGAAGGGCGTCGTGGGGACGTGTGAGGGCTGCGGGGACCCTGGGGAAGGCGCGGAGGAACTGAGACCGTGGGCAAGAGAAGGCGTGTCGCCGAGGGGCGGAAGACCCGTCCCGCCGTACTCGGCGGGATGATCGCCGTGGTGGTCGGCGGCGCCGGGTTCGGCGTCTACGCGCTGTACGGCGGCGGGGCCGCGGCCGACGACCGGGCCGCCACGGCCGGTCACGCACGCGTCCGGACCGGCCCGCTGACCGCGGCCGAGGTGCGCACGGCCGGGACGCGCTTCCTCACGGCCTGGCAGCAGGGCAGGATCCGCGAGGCGGCCGCCGCCACCGACCGGCCGGCCGCCGCCGCCGAGCTGCTCACCGGGTACGCCGAGGACGCCCACCTGAAGGACGTCGTGCTCACGCCGGGGAAGGCCAAGGGCGCCCGGGTGCCGTTCTCCGTCGAGGCGACGGTCTCGTACAAGAAGGTCGCCAAGCCGCTGCGGTACAGCAGTTCCCTCACGGTCGTGCGGCGGCCGGGCGACGGCCGGCCGCTCGTCGACTGGCACTCCGCGGTGGTCCACCCGGACCTCAGGGACGGCGACACGCTCGTCACCGGCGAGTCCGGCACCCCGCCCGTCAAGGCGCTGGACCGCGACGGCGGCGAGCTGACCGCCGCCCGGTACCCGTCCCTGGGCACGGTGCTGGACGGGCTGCGGGAGAAGTACGGCAAGAAGGCGGGCGGCAGCGCGGGCGTCGAGCTGCGCGTGGTGCGCGGCAAGGAGGCCAAGGCCGCGAAGCTGTCCGACAGGACGCTGGTGGAGCTGAGCGAGGGCACCCCGGGCACCGTGCGGACGACGCTCAGCCCGGCCCTGCAGGCGGCGGCCGAGCGGCAGGTGGCCAAGCGCGCGCGTGCCTCGGTGGTCGCCCTGCGGCCCTCGACCGGGGAGATACTCGCGGTCGCCAACAGCGGGCACGGCTTCAACACCGCCTTCCAGGGCTCCCTCGCGCCCGGCTCCACGATGAAGATCGTCACGTCGTCGCTGCTGATCGAGAAGGGTCTGGCGGCGGCGGACAAGAAGCACCCCTGCCCCAAGACCTTCAAGTACGGCGGCTGGACCTTCCACAACGACGACGACTTCCAGATCAAGGGCGGCACCTTCAAGGCGAGCTTCGCCCGGTCCTGCAACACCGCCTTCATCAGCCAGGCGAAGAAGCTGAAGAACGACGACCTGACCAAGCAGGCCCAGCAGGTCTTCGGCCTGGCGAGGAACGACTGGGCGGTCGGCGTGCCCACCTTCGACGGCTCGGTGCCGGTGCAGTCGGCGGCCCAGATGGCGGCCTCGCTGATCGGGCAGGGCGGGGTGCGGATGAACCCGCTGAACATGGCGTCGGTCGCGGCCACCGTGAAGGCGGGCGCGTTCCACCAGCCGTACCTGGTCGCGCCGTCGGTGGACCACCGGAGGCTGGCCACCGCGCCGCGCACCATGTCGGCCAGGACGCTGTCGCAGCTGCGCGGGCTGATGCGGTACACGGCCGCGGCCGGGACCGCCGCGGAGGCGATGGCGGGCCTCGGCCCGGACTACGGCGCGAAGACCGGCTCCGCCGAGGTCGACGGGCAGAAGAAGCCGAACGGCTGGTTCACCGCCTACCGCGGCGACCTCGCCGCCGCGGGCGTGGTCCAGGCGGGCGGCCACGGCGGCGACACGGCCGGCCCGATCGTGGCGACGCTGCTGCGGACCGGCGGCTGACGGCGTCCGCCGGCCGGGCGGCGGGTCAGCCGCCCACCGGCCGGGCGGTGTAGGTGCGGCGGAGGAAGCGGGACAGCGCCTTCGACTCGAACTGCACCACCGAGACCCCGTGGTCGGTGTGGAACTCCACGACGGCCTGCACGCGTCCGCACGGCCACACCCGGACGTCGCCGCTCTCGGCGGGGGCGCGCAGTCCCCGTTCGAGGAGCGCGCGGGAGAGCGTCCACTCGTGCGGGCCGGGAAGGCCGACCCGGACCGAGCGCGGGTCGCGGTCGGGGTCGTAGCGCAGGACGACGGGGACGGCGCCCGGGTCCTCCTCGTCGGTGACGATGTGGGCGCGCGCGTACTGCTCGACTACAGCCATCGGACCGCCCTCTCACGCTGCGTGACCCATGGGAAAGCTGTGAATCCGCTTTCTTCCAATGTCGCACATTTCCCGGCGCGCGCCCCGGCCGAGTCGAGACTCCGTCTTACTTGCAAACCCTTCGCAACAAAGCCCTAAAATCAAACGGTGCACGTACCTGACGGATTCATCGACGCCCCGACCTCCGCGGTCACCGGAGCGGTCGCCGCCGGCGCCCTCGCGGTGAGCCTGCGCGGCGCCCGCCGCGAACTCGACGAACGCACGGCCCCGCTGGCCGGTCTGGTCGCCGCCTTCATCTTCGCCGTGCAGATGCTCAACTTCCCGGTCGCGGCCGGGACCAGCGGCCATCTGCTGGGCGGCGCCCTGGCCGCGATACTCGTCGGCCCGTGCACGGCCGTGCTGTGCGTGTCGGTCGTCCTGCTCATGCAGGGCGTCCTGTTCGCCGACGGCGGGCTGACCGCGCTCGGCGTGAACATCACCGACATGGCGATCGTCACGACGGTGGTGGCCTACGCCGTCTTCCGCGGCCTGCTCGCCGTGCTCCCCCGCAAGCGCCGCTCCGTGACCGTGGCCTCCTTCGTCGCCGCGCTGGTGTCCGTGCCGGCCGCCGCGGTCGCCTTCACGCTGATCTACGCGGTCGGCGGCACCACCGACGTCGCCATCGGCAAGGTCGCCACCGCCATGGTCGGCGTGCACGTGCTGATCGGCATCGGCGAGGCGGTCATCACCGCGCTGACGGTCGGCGCCGTCATCGCCGTACGCCCCGACCTGGTGCACGGCGCGCGCGGCCTGCGGCAGCGGCTCCGGCTGCGGGTGAACGGCGAACTGGTGGACGCGCCCGCCGCGCCCGTGGCGGTGCGCGCCTCGCGCCGCACGCTGTGGGTGACCGGCCTGGTCACCTCCCTGGTCCTCGCCGGTTTCGTCAGCTTCTACGCCTCCGCCGCCCCGGACGGCCTGGAGAAGGTCGCGCACGACGAGGGGATCGACAGGAAGGCGCGGGAGCACGCGGCGGCCGGCTCGCCGCTGGCCGACTACGGCGTCGAGGACGTCTCCGACGCCCGGCTGTCCGGCGGACTCGCGGGCGTGATCGGCGTCGGCGCGACGGTCGTGGCGGGCAGCGCGGTCTTCCGGGCGGTGCGCCGGCGCCGCGACGGGGACCCGGCCGGCGTGGACACCGGCGTCTGACGTGGGAGCGGGACACACCCACCGGCTCTACCGGCACGCGCACTCGCCCGTGCACGGGCTGCCGCCGCACACCAAACTCGCCGCCGTCTTCCTCTTCGTGGTGGTCGTCGTGTCGACCCCGCGCGAGGCGATGTGGGCGTTCGCGGTGTACGCCGTGCTGCTCGCCTGCGTCGCCCACCGCGCGCGCGTGCCCGCCGGCTTCCTGCTGCGGCGGCTGCTGATCGAGGTGCCGTTCGTCGCGTTCGCGGTGCTCATGCCGTTCGTCGCGGAGGGCGAACGGGTGCAGGCGCTGGGGCTGTCGCTGAGCGTGAACGGGCTGTGGGGCGCCTGGAACGTGCTCGCCAAGGGCACCCTCGGCGTCGCCGCCTCCGTCCTGCTGGCCGCCACCACCGAGCTGCGCGAGCTGCTGCTCGGGCTGCAGCGGCTGAAGCTGCCGCCGCTGCTCGTGCAGATCGCCTCCTTCATGATCCGCTACGGGGACGTCATCACCGACGAGATGCGCCGGATGCGGATCGCCCGGGAGTCGCGCGGCTTCGAGGCGAAGGGCGTACGGCACTGGGGCGTGCTCGCGAAGTCCGCGGGCGCGCTGTTCATCCGTTCCTACGAGCGCGGGGAGCGTGTCCACCTGGCCATGGTGAGCCGGGGGTACGCCGGTTCGATGCCGGTCATCGACGAGGTGACCGCCTCCCGCGCCCAGTGGTCGTACGCCCTCGCGCTGCCCTGCGCCGCCCTCGTCGTCTGCCTGCTGGGATGGATGCTGTGATGGACGCTGTGACAGCTTCTCTGGAGGTCTCCGGCCTCGCCTTCGCCTACCCCGACGGCCACCAGGCCCTGTTCGGGGTCGACTTCTCCCTCGCCCGCGGTGAACGGGTCGCGCTCCTCGGCCCGAACGGCGCCGGCAAGACGACGCTGGTGCTGCACCTGAACGGCATCCTGAGCGGCGGCGCCGGCACGGTGACCGTGGCCGGACTGCCCGTCGGCAGGCAGCACATGGCCGCGATCCGGCAGAAGGTCGGCATCGTCTTCCAGGACCCCGACGACCAGCTGTTCATGCCGACCGTGCGGGAGGACGTGGCGTTCGGGCCGGCCGCCGCCGGGATCAAGGGGGCCGCGCTCCAGGAGCGGGTGCGCACCGCTCTGGAGCGGGTCGGCATGCAGGACTTCGCCGACCGGCCGCCGCACCACCTGTCGTTCGGGCAGCGCCGCCGCGTCGCGGCGGCGACCGTGCTCGCCATGGAGCCGGAGATCCTCGTCCTGGACGAGCCCTCCTCCAATCTGGACCCCGCCTCCCGCCGCGAACTCGCCGACATCCTGCGCTCCCTGGACGTCACCGTGCTCATGGTCACGCACGACCTGCCGTACGCCCTGGAGCTGTGCCCGCGCTCCCTCGTCCTCAGCGACGGTGTGATCGTCGCGGACGGCCCGACCGCCGAACTGCTCTCCGACGACGCGCTGATGCGGGCGCACCGGCTGGAACTGCCGTTCGGCTTCGATCCGAGGGCCGCGACCCGGGGCGCGTGAGGCTCCGCGACGGCCGGGAAGCGGCCGGCGTACCGCTGCGGTGACGATCGCCCCGGCCGATGACGACCCGAGGAATCCCAGGCGGACAGCGGCTGTTGCACCCACTGTCGAAGGCGAGCCGGAAGGACAGAGGGACGTGGACGTGAACGGCGTGGTGGCCGAGGGCTTCGAGCCGGTCAGGGAGGCGTTCGCCGCGAACTTCTCGCGGCTCGGCGAGCGGGGCGCCGCCGTCGCCGTCTACCGCGACGGGCACAAGGTCGTGGACCTGTGGGCGGGCGCCCGGGACGTCGACGGCCCGGCCGGCGCGGCCCCCTGGGAGCAGGGGACCGCGCAGATCGTGCGCTCCGCGACCAAGGGCGTCGCCGCCGCCGCGCTGCTGCTCCTGCACCAGCGCGGCGAGCTGGACCTGGACGCCCCGGTCGGCGCGTACTGGCCGGAGTACAAGGCCGCCGGCAAGGAACGCACACGCGTCCGGCACCTGCTCGCGCACCGGGCGGGCGTGCCCGTGCTGGACCGCCCGCTGACCCCCGCGGAGGCCGCCGACCCCGACCTCGGCGCCGCGGCCGTCGCCGCGCAGGCCCCGGTGTGGGAGCCGGGCGCCGACCACGGCTACCACGCCCAGACCTACAGCTGGCTGACCGGCGAGCTGATCCGGCGCGTCACCGGCCGCCCGGCCGGCGAGTGGATCGCCGACGAGATCGCCCGGCCCGTCGGCGCGGACCTCTGGCTCGGCCTGCCGCAGGCCCAGCGCGCGCGGGTGGGCCGCGTCGGCCCGGTGGACGCCCCGGAGAACACCGGCGCGCTGCGGACCCGCCCCAAGCGGGCGGTGGCCGAGGCGTACGCCGACCCGGACTCCCTGACCCGCCGCGCCTTCGCCGCGATCACCCCGCTCCCCGACGAGAACGCCCCCGCCTACCGCGCCGCCGCCCTGCCGGCCTCCAACGGCATCGCCACCGCCGACGGACTGGCCCGCTTCTACGCCGCGCTGATCGGCGAGGTGGACGGCGGCGCCCGGCTGTTCACCCCGCAGACCATGGAGCTGGCCCGCGCCGGGCAGTCCGCCGGACCGGACCGGGTCCTGGTGGTGAACACCCGCTTCGGCCTCGGCTACATGCTGCACGGCGCCGCCTCGCCGCTGCTCTCCCCCGGCTCCTTCGGCCACCCCGGCCGGGGCGGCGCGCTCGGGTTCGCCGACCCGGAGACGGGCATCGCCTTCGGCTACGTCACCAACGGCTTCCGCACGAGCGTGACGGCGGACCCGAGGGCGCAGGCGCTGGTGCGGGCGGTGCGGGCCGCGCTCGCCTGACCGGATCAGACGTGGATCGGGTGCGAGGTCCGCCCGGACTCCGCGTCGATCTCCTCGTGGGCCTTGGTCAGCAGCTGCATGGCCAGTTCGTTCAGGGCGCGGGCGCCGGCGATCTCCTCGCCGACCCGGGGCTGGTTGGCGTCCACGCGGTGCCGGCTGGCGCGGCCGTGGGCCCGTACCTCGGAGCCGTCCGGCAGGCGCAGCATGGCCACCGCCCGCGTGTGCTGATCGTCCTCCATGAACTCCAGCTCGACGTGCCATCCCACAGCGGTGTGCATCATGACGACCACCTCCGACCACCACTGCTTCCAGGGTGCGCCACGGCCCCCGGCCCGTCATGTCGGCGCCGCGCCCCGCCCCCGCAGCGGGCGTCTCGCCCGCGTTCCGGCCGGGACCCCTCGACCAGGCGCCCTGCGGCCTGCACACCACCGGCGCGATCGCGTCTCCCGGCTCGACACGGGACAGCGCCCGGACGACGGCGAAGGCCGGTGAGGGCGCTCCCGTCGCGACGGGGGCCCTCACCGGCCGTTTCCGGTGTCAGGAGCGGTGGGTCAGGCGCGTACCAGTTCCTTCTCCTCGTCGAGGCCGGCGTGGGCGCGCAGTCCCTCGCCCTCGACGTCGACGTTGGGCAGCGCGCGGTCCAGCCACTTCGGCAGCCACCAGGCCCGCTTGCCGAGGAGGGCGAGGACCGCCGGGACGACGGCCATGCGGACGACGAACGCGTCGAAGAAGACGGCGATCGCGAGGCCGAAGCCGATCATCTTGATCATCGATTCGCTGGAGCCGATGAAGCCGGAGAAGACGGCGATCATGATGACGGCGGCGGCGGTCACGACGCGCGCGCCGTGCTTGAAGCCGGTCACGACGGCCTGGCCGGGCGTCTCGCCGTGGACGTACGCCTCCCGCATGCGGGTCACCAGGAACACCTCGTAGTCCATGGCGAGGCCGAAGACGACGCCCACCATGAAGATCGGCATCATCGACATGACCGGGCCGGTCTCCTCGACGTTCATCAGGCCGGACAGCCAGCCCCACTGGAAGACCGCGACGACGGCGCCGAGCGCGGCGAGCACCGACAGCAGGAAGCCGAGGGCCGCCTTCAGCGGGACGAGCACCGAGCGGAAGACCACGATCAGCAGGAGGAAGGCCAGGCCGACCACCAGGGCGAGGTAGGGCAGCAGGGCGTCGTTCAGCCGCTGGGAGACGTCGATGTTCATCGCCGTGGCACCGGTGACGAGGACCGTGGAGTCGGTGTCCCGCGCGATGTCCGTGCCCTTGTCGCGGATGGCGTGGACCAGTTCCTCGGTCGTCGCCGAGGACGGCTTGGACTTGGGGACGACGGTGATGGTCGCGGTGTCGCCGGCCTTGTTGGGCGTGGCCGGGGTGACCGTGACGACGTTCTTCAGACCCTTGATCTCGTCGCCCGCCTCGGCGAACGCGGCCTTCGGGTCGGCGCTGCCCTTGGCGTCGACGACGACCATCAGCGGTCCGTTGAAGCCGGGCCCGAACCCTTCGGAGAGGAGGTCGTAGGCACGGCGCTGGGTGGTGGAGGCGGGCTGGGAGCCGTCGTCGGGCAGGCCGAGCTCCAGGGAGCCGGCCGGGACCGCCGCCGCGCCGAGGCCGACCACGCCGAGGAGGAGGACGGCGACGGGGCGGCGGACGACGAAGCTGGCCCAGCGGGTGCCCATGTTGGGACGGCCGGGGTTCTTCTGCGTACGGCCGCCGCCGAGCAGCCTGCTCTTCTCACCGGTCGGCCGGACCCTGCGGCCCGCGTAGCCGAGGAGCGCGGGGATCATCGTCAGGGCGATCAGGACGGCGATGGCGACGGTGCCCGCCGCGGCCACGCCCATCTTCGTCAGCATCGGGATGTTGACGACGGACAGGCCGACCAGGGCGATGACGACGGTCAGGCCGGCGAAGACGACCGCGGAGCCCGCGGTGCCGACGGCGCGGCCGGCCGCCTCCTCGCGTTCGCGGCCCTCGGCGAGCTCGGCGCGGTAGCGGGAGACGATGAACAGGGCGTAGTCGATGCCGACGGCGAGGCCGATCATCGTGGCCAGGGTGGAGGTGGTGGAGCCGAGGTCCAGGGCGGAGGCGAGCGCGGAGATCGAGGAGACGCCGATGCCGACGCCGATGATCGCGGTCAGCAGCGGCAGCCCCGCGGCGAGCAGGGAGCCGAAGGTGATGACGAGGACGACGGCGGCGATCGCGATGCCGATGATCTCGCTGGAGCCGGTCTCGGGCGTCGCGTTGAGCGCGTCACCGCCGACCTCGACGGTCAGCCCGGCGTCCCGCGCGTGCCGGGCGGCCTCCTTCAGGGCGTCCCGGGAGGAGTCCTCCAGTTCCATGCCGGAGACCTTGTACTTCACGGAGGCGTAGGCGATGGCGCCGTTCCTGCTGACCGCGTGCGCGGTGTAGGGGTCGGCGACGGAGGCGACCTGGGAGCCGCTTCCCAGCTCCTTGACGGTCTCCTCGACGACCGCCTTGCGGGCGGGGTCGGTGATCTTCCCGCCGCTGGGCGCCTTGAAGACGACCCGTGCGGTGGCGCCGTCGGCGCTCATACCGGGGTAGCGCTGTTCCAGCAGGTCGAAGGCCTTCTGGGCCTCGGTGCCGGGGATGGAGAAGGACGAGTTGCCGGCTGCGGGCGCGGACGCGGCGCCCACCCCGGCGAGGGTGAGCAGCGCGACCCATATGAGGGCGACGAGGTGCCGTCGCCGGAAGGCGAGCCGGCCGAGTTTGTAGAGGAACGTGGCCACGGAGGCGTACTCCCGGTCAGGTCGTGGGTTCAGCTGGGCAGGGATGATCAGCCCGACGACGTGAGCGGTGACGTCAGGTGGAGGCTGGTTGAGGGGACTGTCAGTCGGTTCGCACGCCGAGGGCGGGGAGGACCACGGCGTCGATGTACGAGGTGAGGAAGGCCCGGGTGGGCGGCTGGTCGTCCAGCAGCGCCCGGGTGGCGAAGCCGCCGACCATCATGTGCAGCAGGAAGTCGATCGCCGGGCAGTCCGGGCGGACCTCGCCCCGGTCGACCGCCCGCTGCAGCACCTGCCGGAACCCGCCCATCTCGGGGTCGATGATCTGGTCCCGGAAGGCCTGGCGCAGATCGTCGTTGTGGTGCATCGCCATGGCGATGCCCCGCATCAGCGCCGAGTTCTGCTCCATGGTGCAGTCGTCCTCCAGCGCCACGAGGGCGTGGAGGTCACCGCGGAGGGAACCGGTGTCGATCTCCTCCAGGTGGCTGGGCTTGAAGTGCCGCAGCGCCTTGACGACCAGTTCGGCCTTGCCGCCCCACTGGCGGTAGAGCGTGGCCTTGCTGGAACGGGT
Organism: Streptomyces sp. NPDC006193; assembly: GCF_040613915.1. NCBI lineage: Bacteria > Bacillati > Actinomycetota > Actinomycetes > Kitasatosporales > Streptomycetaceae > Streptomyces > Streptomyces sp. NPDC006193. Next base: position 15,046 of record NZ_JBEXTB010000010.1, on the reverse strand, counting down.
GCGGGCGGCGACGGCGTCCATGGTGAGGGCGTCGTAGCCGACCTCCCGGAGCAGGTCGAGCACGGCCTCGTACAGTTCGGCCTCGCGCTCGGGCGTGATCCGGCTGCGGCGCGTCGCCGCGACCGTCTCGGGCATGCCCCTCACCTTCCCGCTGCGGAACCTTCTCGTCGTACATCCCGACCATACCCCGAGAAGCCAACGAAACGAAACCGTTTCGTACGTGTGCTGGGTCACGAAGGTGAAGAACCCATAAGGATCCATCAGGTTCCGGACGCCCCCGCCCACGAGTTGCTGCCGCCGTGCGCCCGGAAAAGCATGGGGAGGTGAGCTATCTGCGCCTTCCGCACCTCAGCGGCGACCTGCTGTGCTTCGTGGCCGAGGACGACCTCTGGCTGGCCCCCCTCGACGGCCCCGGCCGCGCCTGGCGGCTCACCGCGGACCGCACCAAGGCCGGCCACCCGCGCTTCGCGCCCGACGGCCGGCGCATCGCGTACACGAGCTGGCGCAGCCTCGTCCCGGAGATCCACCTCGTCGACGTCGACGGCGGTCCCGCGCGGCAGCTCACGTACTGGGGCAGCGCCGACACCCGGGTGTGCGGCTGGACCCCGGAGGGCGACATGCTGGCCGTCGCCTCGCACGGCGAGCCCTTCTCCTACTTCACCTGGGCCTACAAGGTCCCCACCGACGGCGATCCGGGCGGGCGGCTGCCCTGGGGCCCGGTCGCCGACATACAGGTCGCCGACCTCGACGGCGAGCGCAGGACGCTCCTCCTCACCGGCACCCCGCCGCACGAGCCGGCCGCCTGGAAGCGGTACCGCGGCGGCGCCACGGGCCGGCTGTGGCTGCACGGGCAGCGGCTCCTGCCCGGCCTCGAAGGCCATCTGGCGTGCCCCCTGTTCGTCGCCGGCCGGATCGCGTTCCTCTCCGACCACGAAGGCGTCGGCAACCTGTACTCCTGCGCCCACGACGGCTCCGACCTGCGCCGCCACACCGATCACGACTCCTTCTACGCCCGGCACGCCTCCAGCGACGGCGAGCGGGTGGTCTACCAGTGCGGGGGCGACCTGTGGCTGGTGGACGACCTCTCCCCGGCCGGCGCACCGCGCAGGCTGGACGTCCGGCCGGCCGGACCGCGCACCGGCCGCCGCCGCTACCAGGTGCCGGCCGCGCAGAACGTCGACGGCATCTCCGTGGACGAGACCGGCCGGGCCAGCGCCGTCGTCGTCCGCGGCAGCCTGTACTGGCTCACCCACCGCGACGGGCCCGCCCGCACGATCACCGACACGCGCGGCGTCCGGGTACGGCTGCCGGAGATGCTCGGCTCCACCGGTCAGGCGGCCTGCGTGACCGACGCCGAGGGCGAGGACGCCGTCGAGATCGTCCACCTCCCGCGCGCGACCGGCGGCCGGTCGCCCCGCCGGCTGGCCTCCGGCGCACTCGGGAGGGTCCTGGAGCTGGTCTCCGATCCGCTGGGCGAACGGCTGGCCGTCGCCTCCCACGACGGACGGCTGCTGCTGATCGACGTGACGGAGGAGACGGGTCCCGGCCCGGCCGAGGGCACGGAGGCGCGTCCGGACGCGGCCGGAGGCACGGAGGCGCGGCCGGACGCGGGCAGAGGCACGGAGGCGCGGCCGGACGCGGCCTCAGGCACGCGGGAGGCCGGTCCGGACGCCCCCGGAGGCAGCGGTGACGCGGGGAGCGGGAGACCCGGGGGCACGCAGGAAGCCGGAGGCGCAGAGCCGCCCGGAAGCACGGAGACCGGACCGGACGCGGCCGGAGGCACGGAGGCGCGGCCGGACGCGGCCTCAGGCACGCGGCAGGCCGGTCCGGACGCCCCCGGAGGCAGCGGTGACGCGGGGAGCGGGAGACCCGGGGGCACGCAGGAAGCCGGAGGCGCAGAGCCGCCCGGAAGCTACG
>NZ_JBEXTB010000010.1:0-13034 GCF_040613915.1 Streptomyces sp. NPDC006193 | reverse complement strand
CACGGAGACCGGACCGGACGCGGCCGGAGGCACCGAGGACGCGGGGGACGGGGAACCCGAGAGCACGCAGGAAGCGGCAAGCGGGGGGCCGCCCCGAAGCACGGAGACGGCAGCGGGCGCGGCCGGAGGCAGCGGTGACGCGGGAAGCGGGAGACCCGGGGGCACGGCGACCGGGGCGGGCCCGGCCGGAAGCACGCAGGAAGCCGGGGGCGCAGGGCTTCCCACGAGCACGGAGGCCGGAGCGGGCGAGCCGCGGCCTTCGGCGGTCCGGGAGGACGAGGCCCGGCGCGCGGAGCGGGCGGAGGCGGGGAGGGCCGGGGGCACGGGGGGCCCGGGGTCCGGGGCAACGGCGGCGCAGGCCGGCGCGGAGGATGCCGGAGGCGCCCGCGCGGGGGCGGGCGGCGGGGTGACCGAGCTGGTCCGGTCCGTCAACGGGCCCGTCCGGGACCTGGCCTTCTCCCCGGACGGCTCCTGGCTCGCCTGGTCGCACCCCGGCATCGGCCGCTCCCTGCGCCAGATCAAACTGGCCCGCATCAAGGACCACCTGATCGTGGACGTGACCGACGGCCGTTTCGAGGACGAGAACCCGGTCTTCACCCGCGACGGCCGCTACCTCGCCTTCCTCTCCTGGCGCGGCTTCGACCCGGTGTACGACGTCCACACCGGTGACCTGTCCTTCCCGCTGGGCTGCCGCCCGTACCTGGTGCCGCTCTCCTCGGCGACCCCCTCGCCCTTCGCGCTGAACCCCGAGGGCCGCCCGGCCGCCGGCGGACTCGACCCCCTCCAGGACGAGACGGCCGGCGAGGCCGGCGCGGTCACGGTGGAGGCGGAGGGGCTGGCGAACAGGGTCACGCCGTTCCCGGTCATCGCCTCAAAGTACTCCGCGCTGCACCCGGTCGCGGGCGGCGGCCTGGTCTGGCTGCGCTGGCCGATCTCCGGCGCGCTCGGCGAGACCTTCGCCAACCCCGCCGACACCACCGGCCGCCCGACCCTGGAGCACTTCAACCTCCACAAGGCGAAGAAGTCCGAACTCGTCGGCCACCTGGACTGGTTCGCGGTCAGCGGCGACGGCACCCGGCTGGTCGTCGTGGACGAGGGCGACCTGCGGGCGGTGCCGGCGACCGAGACCGGCGACGGCGACACGACCGTCTGGATAGACCTGCGCCGCATCCTGCACCAGGCCGACCCGCCCGCCGAGTGGCGCCAGGCGTACGACGAGGCGGGACGCCTGATCCGCGCCCACTTCTGGGACCCGGGCATGTGCGGCGTCGACTGGGACGCGGTGCTCGACCAGTACCGCCCCCTGGTGGAACGGGTCGCCTCCCCCGACGAGTTCGCGGACCTGCTGCGCGAGGTCCTCGGCGAACTCGGCACCTCCCACGCCTACGTCACCGCCGCCCGCCGCAACGAGGGCCCGCCGCACTACCAGCGCTGGCAGGGCCTCCTCGGCGCCAACCTCGTCCGCCGCGACGGGCGTTGGCTGGTCCAGCGGATCCTGCCCGGCGACTCCTCCGACTCCAGGGCCCGCTCGCCGCTGGCCGGCACGGGCATCCGCGAGGGCGCCGTCCTGACCCACGTCGACGGCCGGCCGGTCGACCCGGTCACCGGCCCCTACCCGCTGCTCGCCGGCTCGGGCGGCACGACCGTGGAGCTGACGTTCACCCCGGCGGACGGCCGGGCCGGGCGGGCCCGGCGGGTCGCGGTCGTCCCGCTCGTCGACGAACGGCCGCTGCGCTACCAGGACTGGGTGGCCGAACGCCGCCGGGTCGTCCGGGAGTTGAGCGGCGGCAGATGCGGCTACCTGCACATCCCGGACATGGGCGGCTCCGGCTGGGCCCAGTTCAACCGGGACCTGCGCATGGAGGTGTCCCGGCCCGCGCTCATCGTGGACGTGCGGGGCAACGCCGGCGGGCACATCAGCGAGCTCGTCATCGAGAAGCTGACCCGCACGATCCTGGGCTGGGACCTGACCCGGGACGCGCAGCCGGTGTCGTACACCTCGAACGCCCCGCGGGGACCGGTGGTGGCCCTGGCCGACGAGGCGACCTCGTCCGACGGCGACATGATCACCGCGGCCTTCAAGCTGCTGAGGCTCGGCCCGGTGGTCGGCCAGCGCACCTGGGGCGGAGTGGTCGGCATGACCGGCCGTCACCGCCTCGGCGACGGCACGGTGATCACGGTCCCGATGAACGCCGCCTGGTTCGACGCCTACGGCTGGTCCGTCGAGAACCACGGCGTCGCCCCCGACCTGGAGGTGCTGCGCACCCCCCTGGACTGGGCGGAGGGCCGGCACGCCCAACTGGACGACGCGGTGCGACTCGCTCTGGAGCTGCTGGAGTCCAACCCGGCGGCGGTTCCCCCGGACTACGGCGACGTCCCGGACAGGTCCCGCCCCGCACTGCCCCCGAGACCGGCTCCGTGACGGCCGCCGCACCGCGGGGCGCCCTCCACGAAGAAGGGCGCCCCGCGTCCGGCGGCCGGGGCCGGGAGCGACGGCTAGGCGTCGTAGTCCTGGTCGAACCGGTCCTCCGGCTGCCGCTCCGTGTCCGGGACCTCGCGGTGGTCCGGGCGGCCGGGCCCGGACGGGCGGCCCCGCTCGGGCTGCCGGTCCTGGCGGCCCCGCTCGGGCTGCTGCCCCTGGCGGCCCTGCCGACCGCGCTGCGCGGCCTTCTCACGGGCCTGGCCGAGCTTCTCCTCGGCCTGCTCCTGCCACTGGCCCGCCTTCTCCTGGAACTGGTCCTTCATACCCATGTGGGTTCACTCCCGTGGTGGGTGGGGGATAGGCCCCGTGCCGGGGCCCCGACCAGAGTCACACGGGCGAACACGCAGCGCATGTCGATCAGTTACGGTGCGTAGCCCGCGCTGCCTCGTCGGCGGCGCCGCCTGCGCCGACGAGCCCCGAGCGCATCCCCCGCAGCCGCGGCGCGTACCGCCGCATCTCCCGTGCGCCCACCGTCCCGATGAGCGCCGGCAGGTATCCGCGCACGCCCTGCATGCCGCGCAGCCACCACTGTCCGTACACATGCGCCGAGCGCCGTTCGATCCCCGCGACGAGCCGGTCCACCGCGGGACCCAGCGGGTACGTCTTGTTCGACGGCCACGGCAGCCGCTGCCGCAACTCCCGCATGACGTCGTCCTGGTCGGCGCCGCGCACCATGTCGGTGTCGGTCCAGGACAGGTAGGCCACGCCGACGCGCACGCCCTGGTGGCCGACCTCCGCGCGCAGACTGTGCGCGTACGCCTCCACGCCCGACTTGGACGCGCAGTACGCCGTCATCATCGGCGCCGGGGTGATCGCGGCGAGCGAGGCGATCTGCAGCAGGTAGCCGCGGCTCTCGGTCAGCGCCGGGAGGAACGCGCGGGCGGTCACCGCGGACCCGATGAGGTTCACCTCGATCACCCGCCGCCATGCCCGCAGGTCGGCGTCGGCGAACGGACCGCCGGTCGCCACACCCGCGTTGGCGACCACGATGTCGACCTTCCCGAAGCGTTCCCTCACCTCGCGCGCGACCCGGTTCATCGCCTCGTGGTCGGTGACGTCGGCGTGCCAGTGGGCGCTGTCGCCGTGCAGCCGCCCGGAGACGGCTTCGAGGGCCTCCTCCTCCAGCCCGACCAGCGCGACCGCCGCCCCGCGTGCGGACAGCCGGCGCGCCAGCAGCTCGCCGACGCCGCGCGCCGCCCCGGTGACGACCGCGACCTGCCCTTCGAGTCCTGCCCTGCTCATGCACCCTCCTCGGTCTGCGCGCCGCCCTGCCCGGGGACGCGGCGGCGCTCGTGGTCCGGGCCGTGGCCGGCCCCCGTGCGGCAGGCGACGGCGCGTTCCCGGATGCGTCCGGTCACCGCCCGCGGCGCCTCCATCGGCATCATGCGGCCGATGCCGGGCAGTTCGGTGAGGCCCGCGCACCGCGGCTGCGCCGCCCCCGGCGCACGGGCGTGCACCGGGGGCGCCAGCCGGTCGGACGTGCCGTGCAGCACGGCGGCGGGCACCCGCACCTCCCCAACTCCGTGGTCGAGAGCGAGCGCCCCGATGACTGCGGACCGGGCGTGCCGTACGGCGCGCGGGCGGGCGTGCACATTGCAGACGCGCGGCGCCACCGGCGCCACCGGCGCGAGAGGAGCGCGCGAGCCGAGCACGCGCCCGGTGATCCGGGTGCGCACGCGCCCGGCGGGCGACGGCGCCACGCGTGCCCCGGCCACCCGCCGCGCACCCGCCCAGAACGCCGTCGAGCGGGTCCAGCCGTGGGACGGGGCGACGGGCGGCGCGCCGTCCGGGCCGCGCACCTCGGCGGGCGGCCGGGCGCCGTCGGCGGAGACGAGGGTGAGGGTGCGGGAGGGCAGGGGCGGGGCGCCGGGGCCGCCGGCGAGGGGCGCCGGGCGGCTCATACGGCGGCCCCGCTGCGCTCGCCCGGCACCGGCGCGGGCCGGCGGACGACCGTGTACTCCGACAGGTCCACCCGCCGGGTCGCGCGCCGGAACTCGGTCGTCGTGCCGGGCCAGATGGTGGTGTTGCGGCCGCTCGCGTCCAGGTACCAGCTGGTGCAGCCGCCGGTGTTCCACACGGTCCGCCGCATGCGCTCCTGAACCGCGCGGTTCCACGCCTCGACGGCGGCCGGCCGGGCGTCCAGGGCGGTGCGGCCGCCGAGGACGTCGAGCTGGCGCAGGTAGTCGGCCAGGTAGTTCAGCTGGGACTCGATCATGAGGATCATGGAGGAGTTCCCGAGGCCGGTGTTGGGTCCGATGATCGTCATGAAGTTGGGGAACCCGGCCGCGGTGGCGCCGCGCAGCGCCTGCATGCCGTTCTTCCAGGACTGCGCGAGCGTGCGGCCGTCCGCGCCGACCACCCGCTCGGCGATGGGCATGTCCGTGACGTGGAAGCCCGTGGCGAAGACGATCGCGTCGACCTCGGCCTCGGTGCCGTCGGCCGCGACGGCGGTCGACCCGCGGATCTCGCTGAGCCCGCCGGCGACGACGTCGACGTTGGGCCGGACCAGCGCCGGGTAGTAGTCGCTGGACAGCAGGATGCGCTTGCAGCCGATGCGGTAGTCCGGGGTGAGCTTGGCGCGCAGGGCGGGGTCCTTGACGACGCGGGTCATGTTCCGCCGGGCGAGCCGCTCGACCAGGCCGAGTTCGTCCGGGTGCTTGGTGAACGCCTGCACCTGCAGCTCCCGGATCCCCCACAGCAGCGCGCGCCGGGCCTGCGCGGTGGCCGGCAGCCACCGGTGCAGCCGGCGTTCGGCGCCGCTGACGGCCCGGTCCATGCGGGGCATCACCCACGGCGGGGTGCGCTGGAAGAGGGTGAGCCGGCCGACCAGGGGCTGGACGGCGGGCACGATCTGGACGGCGGAGGCGCCGGTGCCGACCACGGCGACCCGCTTGCCGCGCAGGTCGTAGTCGTGGTCCCAGCGGGCGGAGTGGAACACCTTGCCGGGGAAGGACTCCAGCCCCGGGATCGCGGGGATCCTGGGGTCGGACAGCGGTCCGGTGGCGGAGACGACGACGTCGGCCGTCAGCGTGCCGCGGGTGGTCTCGATGGTCCACCGCAGCCTCTCGCCGTCCCAGGTCATCAGCGTGACCTCGGAGCCGAGGCGGAGGTGCGGGCGCACTCCGAAGAGGTCGGTGACGTGCTCCAGGTAGGCGCGGATGTGCCGCTGGCCGGAGAAGGTGCGCGGCCAGTCGGGGTGGGGCGCGAAGGAGAAGGAGTACAGGTGGGAGGGGACGTCGCAGGCGCACCCGGGGTAGGTGTTGTCCCGCCAGGTGCCGCCGACGCCGTCGGCCCGTTCCAGGACGACGAAGTCGGTGATCCCCTCGCGGCGCAGCCGCACGGCGGCTCCGAGGCCGCCGAACCCGGACCCGATCACCGCCACCCGTACATGCTCGTGCTCGGCCATCCCGAAGCCTCCACGCATCGCCCAGAAACCCTGCCAGTGAACACTGGCACAATGGGACTGTAGAGCAGCTCCGTACCGAGCGGTAGGGGGCGGAGGAAGGAAGTCACCGGCGGTACGCCATAGGCTTCGGGCGTGGCAGAGGACGCAGGACACCCGCGGGACGCCGGCCCCGAGACGCACCCGGAGGCGGCGCCCGGGCAGGCGCGGCGCGAGTACCGCACGGAGGAACTGGCCCGCCTGGCCGGCATCACCGTGCGCACGCTGCGCTTCTACCGCGAGCGCAGGCTGCTGCCGCCGCCCCGCCGCGAGGGCCGCATAGCCTGGTACGACGACCACCACCTGGCCCGCCTGCGCACCATCGCGGCGCTGCTGGAGCGCGGCCACACGCTGAACGGCATCGCCGAGCTGGCCGAGGCCTTCGACCACGGCCGGGACGTCGCCGACCTCCTCGGCGTCGGCGCCCCCACCGAGGAGGAACCGGTCCGCCTCACCCCCGAGGAACTCGCCGCCCGCTTCGAGGGCCAGGTCACCCCCGAGAACCTCGCCGCCGCCCTGGAACTGGGCTACCTCGGCACCGACGGCACCGAGATCGTCCACATCAGCCGGCGGCTGCTGGACGTCTCCTCCGCGCTGGTCCGCGAGGGCATCCCGCTCGCCGAGGTCCTGGCGGCCGGCGCCCGCGTCCGCGCACACGCCGACGCCCTCGCCGGGATCTTCACCGACCTGATCTCCCGCCACGCCGCGCAGGGCGACCCGCAGCGCCTGCGCCCGCTGGCCCGCAGCGTGGTCGAGGCGGAACTGTCGCTGGCCCTGGACCGCCGCCTGAACGGCAGGACGGGGCGGGCGGGGCGGGCCTAGAGGTCGTACACGACGGTGACCGGCGCGTGGTCCGACCACCGTTCGGCGTGCGTGGCCGCCCGCTCGACGAACCCCTTGACCGCCTTGCCGGCCAGACCCGGCGTGGCGATGTGGTAGTCGATGCGCCACCCGGCGTCGTTGTCGAAGGCCCGCCCGCGGTACGACCACCAGGTGTACGGGCCCTCGGTGTCCGGGTGCAGGGCGCGGACCACGTCGACGTAGCCGCCCTCCCCGGCGGCGAGGACCCGGTCGAGCCAGGCGCGCTCCTCGGGGAGGAAGCCGGAGTTCCTGGTGTTGGCGCGCCAGTTCCTGAGGTCGGCCTCGCGGTGGGCGATGTTCCAGTCGCCGCAGACGAGCACCTCGCGGCCGTCGGCGGCGGCCCGCTCGCGCAGTTCGCCCAGGTGGGCGAGGAACTCGCCCATGAAGCGGACCTTCTCGTCCTGCCGTTCGGTGCCGACCTCGCCGGAGGGCAGGTAGAGGGAGGCGACGGTGACGCCGGGCAGGTCGGCCTCGACGTAGCGCCCGCTGCCGTCGAACTCGGCGGAGCCGAAGCCGACGCGCACCCGGTCGGGTTCGCGCCGCGTGTAGAGGGAGACGCCCGCACGGCCCTTGGCGGCGGCGGGGGCGTGCACGACGTGCCAGCCGTCGGGCTGCCGGACCTCCTCGGGCAGCTGGTGCGGTTCGGCGCGCACCTCCTGCAGGCAGAGGACGTCCGCGTCGGTCGCGGCGAGCCACTCCACGAAGCCCTTCTTCGCGGCGGCGCGCAGCCCGTTCACGTTCACCGAGGTCACAGTCAGCACCCGGGCACGATACCGGCACACTGGTCCGGGTCCGCAAAACGCAGACCCCGCCCACTGCATAGAAGTACGATGCCCAGCATGTTTATACGCCGCGTACGTTTCGATCACCCCGACGCCGTCAAGCTCAACGACGAGGTCCAGGCCGAGTACCACCTGCGCTACGGCGACGGGGGCGACGCCACGGCCCTGGACGCCGCCGACTTCGACCCGCCTCGGGGTGTGTACCTGATCGCGTACGACGAGCACGACCGCCCGGTGGCCACCGGCGGCTGGCGCAGCCAGGACCGCAACGGCGAGGGCAACGAGGACGGCGACGCCGAGCTCAAGCGGATGTTCGTCGTCGAGGACATGCGCGGCCGGGGCCTGGCCCGCCGGATGCTCGCGGCCCTGGAGGAGGACGCCCGCGCGGCCGGCCGGGTCCGCATGGTCCTGGAGACGGGGACCAAGCAGCCGGAGGCCATCGCCCTGTACACCTCCTGCGGCTACGAGCCGTGCGCGAAGTTCGGCTACTACCGCCACCACGAGGAGAGCCGCTGCTTCGCGAAGAAGCTCTGAGCGGCGCCGGGGGCAACGCCGGTCACGGCGGGCGCGCTTGAGCCGCCCGGACCTGCCGGCGCCCCCGCCGCCGGGGCGGCCGGACTCCGCGCACCATGATGAAGCCCCTGCCGGCTACTGCCGACAGGGGCTCCATGCTGCGTGGACCTGAGGGGATTTGAACCCCTGGCCCCCTCGATGCGAACGAGGTGCGCTACCGGACTGCGCCACAGGCCCTTGCAACGAGTGAAACTTTAGCATCCCCGTCGGGGTGCTCGGAAATCCGCTGCCCGACCGGTCAGGAGGGGGGCACGGGGGCCGGCGTCACTCGTTGGCCGCGCGCGGGCGGCCGCCGTCCTCGTACTGGTCGAACAGGGGCGTGCGTCCGCGCTCACGCGCCCGGCGCGCGGAGGGCAGTGCCCCGCGCGGGCGTGATCGCGCGGGGGGCGGCGCGTCGCCGCGGCCGCCCGCCGGCCCGTCCGCGGACACCGGGGCCGTCCCGTCCGGGCCGGTCTCCGCCGCACGGCCGGTCTCGTGCTCCGGCGCGACCGCGCTGGAGCGTGCCGAGCTCCAGGTGTCGGGCGCCCCGAGATCCACGTCCGAGGTGGCGCGCGGGGCGACGGGCGCGGTGACGTACGTCGGCAGGGGCACCGGCACCGGGTCCCAGCTCTCCCCCTGGCCGGGGCGGCGCTGCCGCTCGCGCTGCTGATCGACCCACTCTGCGTGGTCGGTCTGCTCGACCAGGGCGCGCCGGTCGGCGGCGAGCGTCGACAGGCCGGTGTCCGTCCCGGTGTCCGGGGCCGCCTCGGGCGCCTCCTCGCCGGGGTCCGCGTCGAGGGGTGCGCGGCGGCGCGGCTGGCGTTCGCGCAGCCGCTGGGCGGCGGCCTCGGCGTGCCGGCGGTCCATCTGGTAGGCGAAGCGGCGGCGCTCCTGCGCCCGCAGGTAGGCGATGTAGGCGCTGAGCAGCACGGCGGGCACGCCGGGCGCCCACAGGAAGGCGAGGCCGCCGACGGCGGCCACGACCGCGCCGAGCGAGAAGGCGAGGAAGAGCACGACGGTGGTGCGCCGGCGGCGGGCGAGCACCTTCGAGCGCTGGGCGCGTGCCGCGGCCTCCTGCGCCGAGGCGCGCCGCGCGGCCGTCTCGCGCGTCTGCGCGGCCGCGGCACCGGGATCCGGTCCGGCGTCCTGGTCGTGCGCCGGTTCCGCGCCGGCGGGCGTCTCCGTCTCGGCCTCGATGCCCGCCTGACGGCGGGTCGGGGGCACGGCGAAGGCCCGGACGTCCACCGAGTCGGTGACGGCGTCCGGGTCCACGGCGTCCGGCTCCCCCTCCTGGGCGGAGCGCGCCCGCAGGTCCCTGGCGTACCGGCGCTCCATGCCCGCCCGTCCCGACAGCAGCCGGATGGCGGTACTGAAGCGTTCCGTCGGACGGGCCTCGTTCAGCTCGTCCTGCCTACGGAGCCACATCGGCACCAAGTAGGCGGCCCAGGCCCCGACAATGACTGCGTAGATGAGGCCGCTGCTGCTCACGCCTCACACGGTAGAGGGGTTTGCGCGAAGGCATCCGCCAATTGGGCCGGTGTGTCGCACGATCTGGCTGATATTTCCAGCTTTTTTTGCGACCGGTGCGATCAGCGGGCCGCCGCGGCGGGGAAATTCCGTGTCCGGGATGACGTACACCCGTTGGAATTCGAACACCTATTCCAATTCACGGATGCTCGGCGGGATCGGCCGGACCTTCGGTGCGCTGGGAGTGCCGGGTCTCCCGCGCACGTGCCCGGTGCCAGCGCGCGAGCATGCTGTCGGGGACCTCTTCCGCGGTGAGCGCGTAGACGAGGTGGTCGCGCCAGGCGCCGTCGATGTGCAGATAACGCGGCCGGAGCCCCTCCTCGCGGAATCCTAGTTTCTCCACCACGCGGCGGCTCGGCCGGTTCTCGGGGCGAATGCAGACCTCGACGCGGTGCAGGCCGACGGTGCGGAAACAGTGGTCCACCACGAGCGCGACGGCCGTCGGCATCACCCCGCGCCCGGCCACCTCCTCGTCCACCCAGTAGCCGATGTGCCCCGAGCACATCGACCCCCAGGTGATCCCGGCGACCGTCAACTGCCCGACGAGCCGCCCCTGGTACTCGATGACGAACGGCAGCATCCGGCCCGCGCCCGCCTCGGAGCGCAGGTGCCGGACCATCTGCCGGTAGGTGGGCCGGTGGACGACGGGCCCGCTGGGGGCGGGCGGCGGGACGGTCGCCTCCCAGGGGCGGAGCCAGTCGCGGTTGCGCCGGTTCACCTCGCGCCAGGCGCGCTGGTCGCGCAGCCTTATCGGCCGGAGGACGACATCGCCGTCCGCCAGCACGGCGGGCCAGGAAGCGCCGTTCAGCTCGCACCCCCACCGCTGCCGGGTCCGGGATGGTCACCGCCGCGGATCTGGTCGACGGCGTGGGCCAGCAGGGGCTCCAGCACGGCGAGGCCGTCGCGCACGCCCCCGGTCGAGCCGGGCAGGTTGACGATCAGCGTGCCGCCGGCCACTCCCGCCAGGCCCCGGGACAGCGCGGCGGCCGGCACCTGCCGGCGGCCGTGGGCGCGGACGGCCTCCGCGATGCCCGGCACCTCGTAGTCGATGACCGCGCGGGTCGCCTCGGGGGTGCGGTCGGTGGGCGACACACCGGTGCCGCCGGTGGTGACGACGACGTCGTACCCGGCGTCCACGCCCGCGCGCAGGGCCGCCCGGACGGGATCGCCGTCGGGCACGACGCGGGGGCCGTCGACGGCGAAGCCGAGGCCGCGCAGGCCGTCGGCGAGCAGGGGGCCACCCCGGTCCTCGTAGACCCCCGCCGCGGCGCGGCTGGAGGCCGTGATCACCAGCGCGCGGCGGGTCATGCCCGGCTCCAGTCGCCCGACGCGCCGCCCGTCTTCTCCTCCACCCGTACGTCCGTGATGACCGCTCCCTTGTCGACCGCCTTGACCATGTCGATCACGGTGAGCGCGGCGACCGTCACCGCGGTGAGGGCCTCCATCTCGACGCCCGTGCGGTCCGTGGTCCGCACGGTGGCCCGGATCTCCACGGCGTCGTCCGCGACCGACAGATCCAGTGTCACACCGGAGAGGGACAGCGGGTGGCACAGGGGGATCAGGTCCGGGGTGCGCTTGGCGCCCATGATGCCCGCGATCCGCGCGACGGCGAGGGCGTCGCCCTTGGGCATCCCCTCACCGCGCAGCAGCTCGACCACCCGCGGTGAGACGAGCACGCGGCCGCCGGCACGGGCCGTGCGCGCGGTCACGTCCTTCCCGGACACGTCGACCATGCGGGCCGCGCCCGCCTCGTCGATGTGCGTCAGTCGGTCCTGCACAGGGCGTCCGGGGGTCTCCCCCCGGGAAGGCACAGTCATGGTGTGTGGCGCTCCCGGTCCGGGCCCGTCGCAAGTGGGGTGCGCGGGCCTGCTGTGCGCGACACGGTACCGCCACGGCGGCGCGCGCAGCGGACCGGGACCGCCCTCGGGGCACACGCGCGCCGGTCAGCCGAGCAGCACGACCTCCACCTCGGCGCCGGGCTCCACCGACTCCACGTCCTCGGGGACGACGATCAGCGCGTCCGCCTGCGCCAGCGCCGCGACCAGGTGCGAGCCCGCGCCGCCGACCGGGGTCACCTCCCCGTCGGCGTAGGCGCCGCGCAGGAACTGGCGGCGGCCCCGGGGCGAGCGCAGCGCCCCGTCGGCCCGCAGGGCGGCCCGCGCGCGGGGCCGGTGGACGTCCGGCAGGCCCATCAGGGTGCGGATGGCGGGACGGACGAACAGCTCGAAGGACACGTACGAGGACACCGGGTTGCCGGGCAGGGCCAGCAGCGGGGTGTGGTCGGGGCCGATGCAGCCGAAGCCCTGCGGCTTGCCGGGCTGCATGGCCAGCCTGCGGAACTCCACGCCGCTGCCCGCCACGTCCTCGTCGCCGACGTGGGACAGCGCCTCCTTGACCACGTCGTACGCCCCGACGCTCACACCGCCCGTGGTCACCAGCAGGTCCGCGCGGATCAGCTGGTCCTCGATGGTGGTGCGGAGGGTCTCGGCGTCGTCGGCGACGGCGCCCACGCGGTAGGCGATGGCGCCCGCGTCCCGCGCGGCGGCGGTGAGGGCGAAGCTGTTGGAGTCGTAGATCTGGCCGGCGGCCAGGTCCTCACCGGGCTGGACGAGTTCGCTGCCGGTGGAGAGGACGACCACGCGCGGGCGCGGGCGCACGCGCACCGTGCCGCGGCCGACCGCGGCGAGCAGCGCGAGCTGCGGCGGGCCGAGGATCGTGCCGGCCTCCAGGGCCCGGTCGCCGGCCTTGACGTCGCTGCCCCGGGTGCGCACGTGCGCGCCCGCCTCGGCGGGGCGGTACACCTGCACGTGCCCTTCGGCGCCGCCGGGCGCCAGGCTGCGCGCCCGCATGCCGCTGACCGGGCCCTCGCCGAGCCCGCCGTCGGTCCACTCGACGGGGACGACGGCCTCGGCGCCGGGCGGCACCGGCGCTCCGGTCATGATCCGGGCGGCCTGGCCGGGGCCGACCCGGACCGGGTCGGCCGCGCCCGCCGCGACGTCCCCCACGACCTCCAGGACGGCCGGGAACTCCTCAGCGGCGCCCGCGACGTCCGCGACCCGCACCGCGTACCCGTCCATGGAGCTGTTGTCGAACGGCGGCAGGGACACCGGCACCGTGACGTCGTCGACCAGGACGCAGCCCTGGGCGTCGAGCAGTTGCAGCTCGATGGGTTCGAGGGGGCGGACGGCCGAGAGGATGTCCTCCAGGTGCTCGTCCACCGACCACAGGTCGTCCGGGCCGGCGGGGCGGGTCGCGGCGCTGCTCAAGACTGCTGCATCTCCTCGGCGGTGAAACGGCGGAGCCAGGTCCGGAAGTCCGGGCCCAGGTCCTCACGTTCGCACGCGAGGCGGACGATGGCACGCAGGTAGTCGCCGCGGTCCCCGGTGTC